>CAYGNA010000474.1:0-3391 GCA_964351065.1 uncultured Pseudomonadales bacterium | reverse complement strand
CCCGCGCGCACCGCCACGCCCCCCGACCCGACCGCTATACGTCTGACGAAGCTCAACCCGGTGTTTTAACACCCCCACGCTTTAGATGAGAATCCACACGGGAAGCGTCATGTGTGGATGTATTGCCCGGCATTAAAGTAAAATACTCACCTTTCCCGCGCCCTCTATAGCCTCTCAATGACCTCACTCGTCACACAAGTACTGGAACAACTGGTATTGCCGGATTCACTTGTGCCCGGCACCCGCATTGTTGTCGGCATGTCCGGTGGCGTTGACTCATCCGTTACCGCGTTTTTGCTGCGGGAGGCGGGTTTTCAGGTCGAAGGCCTCTTCATGAAGAACTGGGAGGAAGACGACGGTACCGAGTACTGCACCTCAATTGAGGACCTGGCAGACGCAGCCAGCGTATGTGAGCACCTGGGCCTGCCGCTAAACCAGGCCAATTTTGCGGCAGAGTACTGGGATAACGTGTTCGAAGAGTTCCTGACCGAGTACCGTTCCGGGCGGACTCCCAACCCCGATGTGCTATGCAACAGGGAAATCAAGTTTAATGTCTTTGCCCAGTACGCCCGTGTGCTAGGCGCTGCCTGGATCGCCACGGGCCACTATGCCCGGGTGGACCACAGTGGTAGCCAGGCGCGTCTGCTAAAGGGTCTCGACACCAGTAAAGACCAAAGCTACTTCCTGCAGTCCGTTTCCGCCGCGCAGCTTGAAAATTGCCTGTTTCCCCTGGGGCGCGTCGAGAAGTCCGTGGTGCGCGAGATCGCACGGGAAGCGGGTATTCCAACATTTGCCAAGAAGGACTCGGCGGGCATCTGTTTTATCGGTGAACGCCGGTTTGCAGACTTCCTGAAGCAGTATATCACCCCAAAACCTGGCCCAATTGTGAACGAAACCGGGCGAGTGATTGGGCAACATCAGGGCCTGATGTTCCACACCATCGGTCAGCGTCAGGGGCTGGGTATTGGTGGTATTCAGGGCGAAGCAGAAGATCCCTGGTACGTTATCGACAAGCTTGAGGAAAGCAGTACGCTCGTGGTGGCCCAGGGCAACCACCACCCGGCACTGTTTTCAACGGCGCTGGGATGTGAGTCGATCCACTGGGTTGATGGCAAAGGACCTGACTTGCCGGTACAACTCACGGCAAAAATACGGTACCGCCAACCAGATCAGGTCGCAATCCTGGCACCCTCACCCACCGGCTTCCAAGTGAATTTTGAGTCGCCACAGCGGGCTGTCACGCCAGGTCAGTGGGTCTGCTTTTATGACAATGATGTTTGTCTGGGAGGCGGCGTTATAGCAAGCCGGCTTGCCGTTTGAACGGCAGTCTGGAATACCAGAAACGCGCCATGGCGCTGGCCGGTATCATCCAGGCGGTTCACCTCGTGGCGTCTATCGCCCGCACGGGCATGGTGAGCCAGGACTCGCTGGAATCCAGCCTGAAAAGCATTTTTGTAACCAACCCTGATTCGATCAGTGAGGTATACGCCGGCACTGATGGCATCCGACTTGGACTGAAGCTGCTGGGTGATTTGCTGGGCAATTTTGACATGGAGCAGCATCGTGATCTGGTTCGCTATTGCCTGGGTGTGATGAAACTTGAGCGGGCTTTATCGGCCAGACCGGATCAACTCAGAGACCTTGGCGCACGGATCGCCCGGGTTGACCACAAGGGGCTCATGGACGTTAGCGCTGAAACCATCCGTGCGCTGGCCCTGGTTTACGAGGACACGCTCTCCCTGATTGAGCCGCGAATCATCATTTCCGGTCAGCAGCGCTACCTGCAGGGCGGCCAGAATATTGAGAGGATTCGCGCCTTGTTGCTGGCAGCGGTACGCTCGGCTGTGCTCTGGCATCAGGTAGGAGGACGAAGATGGCAGTTATTGCTGGCCAGAGGCAAGCTACAGGAATCACTCAAGTACTTATTATAATTCAATTATTTGCAGACATATTCTAATGTATAGCACGAGGCATTTATGGAAGAGCTAACGGCGATCTCGCCAATCGACGGTCGCTATGGGGCTCGCACGAGATCCCTGTCACCCATCTTCAGCGAATTTGGTCTGATTCGATATCGTGTTCTGGTTGAAGTCAGGTGGTTTGCGTTTCTTGCGAACCACCCGGGTATCCCTGAATTGCCTGCGTTGAATGAAGCAGAGAGTGCGTTTCTGGAACGGCTGGTCGATAACTTTGGGCTCGAGGACGCTGCCCGGATCAAAACTATCGAGCGCACCACCAATCATGACGTCAAGGCTGTTGAATACTTTATCAAACAGCGATTCATGGACAGTGGGCTCATCGCGCTATCTCGCGGCATCGAGTTCGTACACTTTGCCTGTACCTCTGAGGACATTAATAACCTGTCCCATGCACTAATGCTGGCTGCTGGCCGTGAGACAGTACTCTTGCCCCTGATGGACAAGGTTATTGCCGCCATTGGTGAAGAAGCCAAAAAGCACGCCAGTGTGCCCATGTTGTCCAGAACCCATGGCCAGGTTGCATCGCCGACAACCATGGGGAAAGAACTCGTCAATGTTTACGTACGGCTGAAGCGCCAGCGAGAACAGGTTGCTGCTGTCACCCTGCTCGGCAAAATTAACGGCGCCGTTGGCAACTATAACGCCCATATCTCTGCCTATCCCGACGTTGATTGGCCGGGGCTGAGTGAAGCGTTTGTGACCTCGCTCGGCATCACCTGGAACCCATACACAACCCAGATTGAACCCCATGACTACATTGCTGAGCTGTTTGATGCGGTGTGTCGGTTCAATACCGTGCTGCTCGATTTCGATCGTGATATGTGGGCGTACATCTCCATCGGCTATTTCAAACAAAAGCAGGTGGCGGGCGAAACCGGTTCATCGACCATGCCCCACAAGGTTAATCCTATCGACTTTGAGAATTCTGAGGGTAACCTCGGTATTGCCAACGCCGTCATGGCGCATCTGGCCGAGAAGCTACCCATCTCCCGCTGGCAACGAGATCTTACCGATTCAACCGTCCTGCGGAACCTGGGTACGGGCTTTGCGTACTCGGTCATTGCCTACGAATCGACGCTCAAGGGCGTTGGCAAGCTCGAACTTAATGCCCAGGCGCTTGCGAAAGACTTTGAAACCAGCTGGGAGGTTCTCGCTGAACCTATTCAGACCATCATGCGCAAGTTTGGTATCGCTGAACCCTATGAAAAGCTCAAATCGCTGACCCGGGGCAATTCAATGAATGCCACGACGATCAGGGAGATCATAGACGAGCTGGGATTACCCGCAGAAGCGCGCGATCAGGTCCTTGCCCTCACGCCAGATGGCTACACCGGCGCAGCTGAAGCACTGGTTCATAAGCTGCGTGCTAGGTGATCCAAGTATCAGAGAACTGGATATGACACAAGTCTAGA
>CAYGNA010000473.1:443-3403 GCA_964351065.1 uncultured Pseudomonadales bacterium | reverse complement strand
CCTGAAAGCGCCCCCCATCCATGATCCGAAGGCGATTTTGGTTGGAGTGCCACTCTTGTCACGCGGGGCGATGAGCGGTGGAGCGAGATGGTACTTTAGCGTGTAGTTGCCTTCGAATTCTGCGGCCAATTGCTCTCGAAATGCGGGGCTGCTGTAAAGACGGGCAACCTCGTACTCATCTTTATAGGCGAGCAGCTTGAAATAGTTGCGAGCAACCGTTTTTGTCAGGGCGTCAGCCTCAGGCAGGTTTGCTGTCGCCGCTGCAAACTGCCTGACGAGATGAGTATATCGATTCGCCAGCGCTTCATGCTGGTAGTCCACAAGGCAGGCATGACGGTCAGCCAGGATTTGGTCAAGTGCCTCCAGTCTCGAGAAGCTCTCTGTATCCTTGATTGCCACAGCAGCAGGGGCATGGACAGACAGGCGGCCAAGCTGGAAGGCCAGTTGGTTTTCAGTAACAGCCGCACCGTTTAGCTCTATAGCGCGCATGATAGCGGCAGAGGAAATGGGGATAAGCCCCAACTGGAACGCATAACCAGCCAGGAAAATATTGGTGGCCATGGTGTCACCAAGCAGCTGATCTGATGCTTCTGACGCGTTTACAAAGTGGGTCTTGTTGGCACCAACACATTCGATAATCGCGTTCTGCATGGATTGCGCCGGAAAGCGAGCGTCAGGGTCACGGGTAAAATCCGCTGTCATCGCCTTGTGCGAATTAATCACTGCATGGGCATATGCCTGGTCGACCTTGACCATTGAATCATTGGAGGCTGCCACCACCAGGTCACAGCCTATGACCAGGCGTGCACCACCGGCGGCAATTCTTGCCGCGTGTATATCCTCGGGTCGACTGGCCACCTGCAGGTGCGTTAGAACCGCACCAAACTTTTGCGCCAGGCCCGTCATGTCGAGGACCGAGGCGCCCCTGTTTTCCAAGTGCGCGGCCATGCCGAGGATAGCACCCAGGGTTGTCACTCCGGTGCCGCCAACCCCTGCCAGGACAATGCCGTATGGCACCTTTGTTGCTGGCAGCGCAGGCTCTGGCAAACCGCTGAAGTCATACCTGCCATTCGACTGCTGTGCAGCCCGGGGCTGTCCGCCAACAACTGTGACAAAGCTAGGGCAGAAACCTTTCACACAGCTCATATCCTTGTTGCATGACGACTGTTCAATGGCGCGCTTGCGGCCGTATTCGGTTTCGCGCGGGACAACGGACAGGCAATTGGAGGCAATGCCACAATCGCCACAACCTTCACATACACTGCTATTGATAAATGCCCGGACAGGTGGATCAATCATTTGGCCACGCTTGCGCCGTCGGCGTTTTTCCGCTGCGCAGGTCTGATCGAACACGAGTACACTGGTGCCTTTCACGTCACGTAGCGCTTTCTGCACAGCATCCAGATCGTCCCGCTGGTCAAACGTCACCTGGCCCGGGAAATCGCCCCGCTGGTACTTGTTAATATCGTCACTAACGACCGCAATTCGTTCGATTCCCTCGCCTCGCAGTTGCTCGCACAATTGGGCAACCGATAATTGGCCGTCAAGGGGCTGACCGCCTGTCATGGCAACCGCATCGTTATACAGGATTTTGTAAGTAATGTTGACGCCAGCGGCGACCGCGGCACGTATGGCGAGTAGCCCGGAGTGAAAATAGGTGCCATCACCCAGGTTCTGGAAGACATGCTGTGTTTCTGTAAAGGGTGCCTGACCAATCCAGGTGGCACCCTCGCCACCCATCTGGGTAAATGTCTCGGTCTCACGATCCATCCAGGTTGCCATGTAGTGGCAACCGATTCCGCCCATCGCACGGCTACTCTCTGGTACCCTGGTTGACGTGTTGTGTGGGCAACCGGAACAGAAGTGTGGTGTTCGCTCGGCCAGGTCCTTCGGAAAATTGAGGTAGGCTTCCTTTTCCTTGAGGAAACGCAGCCTTCGTTCCATGGTCTCGCTGGTGAAAAATCGCTGGATTCTGGCTGCGATAACCCGCGCGACAACGGCGGGCGTCAGTTCACCGGTCGAGGGCAGCAACCATTGCCCAACTTCATCCCTTTTACCCACCACAACCGGGCGCACATTCGAGTGCCAGTTGTAGAGTTCGCTGGTCAACTGCTCTTCGATCAGACCACGCTTCTCTTCCACCACAACTACTTCAGTAAGGCCGGCAGCAAACTCATGGAGACCCTCGGGTTCCAGTGGCCAGGGCATACCAACCTTGTACAGACGCAGGCCTATTTGAGCGGCCAGGGTCTCATCAATGCCAAGGTCATCGAGTGCCTGCAGGACATCGAGGTATGCTTTGCCCGTCGAAATGATACCAAGGCGTGGCTCCGGGCTGTCGATAGTGATGTAGTTGAGCCGATTGGCCCGGGCAAAAGCGAGCACTGCTGGCATTTTCTCATTGTGCAGTCGAAGTTCCTGGTCCAGCGGCTTGTCCGGCCAGCGAAGATGCAGGTCGGGCTGCTCGTTCGGCAGTATGATGTTCACGCGGTTGGGATCTATCTCCGCGGAATAGGATGCATCAACGGTTTCAGCAATGGTTTTGAGCGCAACCCAGCACCCGGCGTAACGCGACAGGGCCCAGCCGTAGAGCCCAAGGTCAAGAATCTCCTGTACGCCCGCCGGGTTAAGAATGGGGATCATCGCGTCGACAAAGGCATATTCAGACTGGTGCGGCAGGGTGGAAGATTTGCAGCCGTGATCGTCGCCGGCAACAGCCAAAACGCCACCGAACCGCGCTGTACCGGCGTGATTGGCATGTCTCAGTACATCACCAGATCGGTCAACGCCCGGGCCTTTGCCGTACCACATGCCAAACACGCCATCGTACTTTGCGCCCTGGAATATGTTTACCTGCTGGGATCCCCACACGGCGGTGGCCGCCAGTTCCTCATTTACCCCAGGCTGGAAGTAAATCTTGTGCTTTGTCAGAAACTTTTTGGCCTGCCACAGTGTTTTAT
>CAYGNA010000473.1:0-433 GCA_964351065.1 uncultured Pseudomonadales bacterium | reverse complement strand
TTTTCTCGAGGCCGCCGAGAGGAGAGCCCCGGTAACCAGAGATAAAGCATGCAGTGTTCAGGCCTGCGGCCCTATCTCGTGATTCCTGCAGCATCGGCAACCGGGCAAGGGCCTGGCTTCCTGTCAGGAATACCCGTCCGGATTCCTGAACGTATTTGTCATCAAGCTGCACGTCTTGAATTGGCATCAGAAGTTCTCTCACGACATGGGGTGAATTTGGTCACAGTAAGACCGCTTGAGCTGGCGAGTCAGGCTGGCCGATGGTTGGGCTAAGGTGGGAGAGAACAAAAAACTGCCTGTTGGTCATATCACATCCCTCACGCAGGATCGCTGCATTTGAGTTAACGATCACAAGGGAGGGGGGTCACCCCTCACGTCTGTGGTTTTGCCGGATGCGGGATCACTGCACCTGGCCCGTGATATGTTAACAGCG
>CAYGNA010000472.1:3190-3408 GCA_964351065.1 uncultured Pseudomonadales bacterium | reverse complement strand
GCCTCGTCCACTACATCTATCAATTTGACGTCTGCGCCGTCGCGTGTCTTGAACATCCTGCCGTCAGCTTTGAGGATGTTGCCGAAGGGCAGGTGACGGAAATCCTGATGGTCCTCGATGTAGCCAGCAGCCATTGAGACAGCAAATACCTGCTGGAAGTGCAGTGTCTGTGGTGCACCCACCACGTACAACGCCTTGTCAGCCTTATGGTGCCGCGA
>CAYGNA010000472.1:0-3180 GCA_964351065.1 uncultured Pseudomonadales bacterium | reverse complement strand
TGTGGCGGACAGCGGCAAGGTCGGTTGCCATATAGGGATAACCACCGTCCGATTTGCGTACGATAGCGGGCAGGATATTGCCGTCTTTACCTTTGAACTGTTCCAGAAACACGCACATCGCGCCGTCCGATTCGACCAGCAATCCTTGTTTTGTCAGTTCCTCGACCACCACCGGCAGATCGTCGTTGTAGCTACTCTCGGCAGCGATGTCAGCCCGAGTCAGGGTGATATCGAGTTTGTCGTAAACTTCCTGACAGTGGCGAATGGATTCGTCTATAAATTTCTGCCAAAGCGCCAGGCATCGCGCGTCGCCACCTTGCAGACGGACCACGTACTGGCGTGCGCGGGTGGCGAATTCTTCGTCTGACTTGAACAGGCCACTGGCAACGCGGTAAAAGGCCTCCAGATCTTTGAGTTCAGCGCTGATCTCAGCCTCGTCCAGCGTGTCCAGGTAGGCGAGCAGGCTGCCGAATTGGGCACCCCAGTCACCCACGTGATTTACACGGATGACGTTGTGCCCCAGGAACTCGTGAATTCGTACCAGTGCATCGCCAATCGTCGTGGTGCGAAGGTGACCAATGTGCATTTCTTTCATGAGATTGGGCGCAGAGTAATCGACAACGACATTCTCTGCGGCGGGCATTTCCATCCCGAGACGTTGGTCTTTGCGCATTTCATTCAGCTTTGCGCCAAGCCAGGCCGGCGCCAGGTGAATGTTGATAAAGCCCGGACCTGCGATTTCGACGCGCTCTACACCCTCAAAAGCGAAGTTGTTGATGACAGTCTCAGCCAGCGCGCGCGGGTTTATGCCAAGCTTTTTAGCGGCGCCCATGATGCCATTAGCCTGATAGTGACCAAATTCCGGGCGTTGTGCCTGGCGAATCACCGCTGGTGCATCGGCGGCGCCCGCTTCCTGAAGCGCTGCACTAACGGCCAGATCGAGTTGTCTTGATATAGTCATGAGGGTACTTGCCGTCGGTACTGGTAGTAGGGATTGGGTCAGCTTATGCTGGTATACAGTGGTGGTGGCTGCCAAAAAGCCGCGTATGTTAACGCATTTTTGGTCAGTGGCGAGCCACTGTCTCAATCTGCTGGCGCAGTTTCACCACCACATTGTCCGGATAGTAACCCTTGGCTACTGACATGTTGGGATACACCAGGGTGTTTCGACCGATAAGGGTGCCCGGGTTGGTCACTGCGTTACAGCCGGTCTGGCTATAGTCTCCGATGATAGCGCCCATCTTGGCGAGACCGGTATCGATCCGCTCACCATTAATCAGAATGTGGATCGTGGGTCGCTTGCCTGAATTGTCCTTTTCACTGTTAACAGCAAGGTTGGACAGTTTGGTGCCTGCCCCCAGATTGACGTCGCAACCCAGAATGCTGTCACCCACGTAGGCGAAGTGAGGTGCCTTGGCATCGTTAAGCAGGATAGAATTTTTCAATTCTGATGCGTGTCCAAGCACGCTCCCATCACCGAGTATTGCGTCACCGCGGATATAGGCGCCCTGGCGGATTTCACAATTGGCGCCAATGATTGCAGGCCCATGTATGGTGGCGCCGTCTTCGACAACCGTACCTGCACCAATGATGATGTTGGTTCCGTGCAGGCGCGCGGAATCAGAGATGCTACCGTTGATAGCACCAGCGTTCGATTTGAAAAATTCGCTGAGGTAGCCGTGCAATCCAGCGATCGCAGTCCAGACCCACTCGTCTTCATTAAACACGGCGCGATGGCTGAAGTTGTCCAGATCAAAAAAGTCAGAAGGGCGTAACATTTAGGTTGCTATCCATCCGTTGCTGCTGTTGGGGTCATGTTAGCAGCAGGATGCGGTTTACTGCACCGGATTTAGCGCCAGTTTTCCCATGTTGGGCGCGTGCGGGGTGCTTAGTGTGCGTTGTCCAGTACTTCCCGAACCCTGGCTTTCAAAGTTGTTGCGCCGTATGGTTTGGCAATGAAGTGCGGGCTGAATTGACCCGTTTCTGCCTCGTGTCTGTCGTAGCCACTGGTGAACAGCACAAGGGCATCGGGCCGTATCTCCCGAATAGCCTCGGTCACCTCGCGCCCACCCATCCGCGGCATGACCACATCAACGATGGTGAGATCAATTTTTTTGCCATGCTGTTTGAAAAGCCGGATAGCTTCAAGCCCATCTGCCGCCAGCAGGACACGATAGCCCGCACGGGTGAGGACAAGTTCAGCGAGCCCCCTGACGTGGCGATTGTCCTCTGCCAGTAGCAGGGTCTCGTTACCTGTTGCCTCTCGAGCGGCTTTTGGTGTTGACGAACGTACGGGGCGCCCCGGCATCGCCAGGGGCAACCTGATCTCGAAGCGACTACCCTCTCCGGCTGTACTTGAGAGGTCAATGGATCCACCCAGGCGACGAACAATGCTAGCTACGACCGAAAGGCCAAGACCGGTACCCTGTCCCCTGGCTTTGGTTGAGTAGAAGGGTTTGAAGATTTCCTGCTGCACATCCTCACTCATGCCGCTGCCGGTATCCTGGACGCTCAGTGTGGCCAGTTCGCTGGTGCTGCCATCTTCATGCTGTTGCTGGCGCTGGCCTATCGCAATCAGTAATTCTCCACCACTTGCCATTGCGTCCCGTGCATTAACAGCCAGATTGACCAGGATCTGTTCAAGTTCACCAGCATTGGCCCGCACATGAGGATCTTTAAGTCCCTTGAGGAAGCGAACGTCGATACTCTCAGGTAGCAGTCGTTCGATAATTTTACGCGCAACGCTAACAAGAACGTTAAGGTTCAGGAACGCAGTTGTGGCACCATCACCGCGGCTGAACGACAGCCGACGCTGTGTCATCTGGGCTGCCTGTTCTCCCGCCCGCTTGATTTCGCCCATGTAGCTGCGCATCGTGTTGTCGTCAATCTCGGGTAGTGCACCCAGTTCGGCATAGCCGTTGATGACAACCAGCAGGTTGTTGAAGTCATGCGCAATCCCTCCCGCCAGTTCCCCTACTGACTGGATTCGCTGGGTGGACTGGAGTTGTTGCTCGAGGTCCTGGCGTGCGCTTTCGAGGCGGTGATGCTCTGTCCTGTCGGTAAGTATCTGCAGCGTGTCAGTGGTCCGTACCAACAGGGTCCGTATGCTGCCATCAGGTCGGCTGACTTCAACTTCTGAATCGTCTTGCTGGTTCGTGAGAACCTCGGTTGCAACCATAC
>CAYGNA010000471.1:0-3415 GCA_964351065.1 uncultured Pseudomonadales bacterium | reverse complement strand
AAGATAGTACGCATTTATGTATAGAAAGGCACCGGTTGGAGATTAGCAGAGAAGAATTCAGCAGAGATACGCGCCAAATCCGCGATTAACGAGCAGTAAGAGATCGACTGGTGAATCTGGTCGATCTGCCTTGTATGTCGTGCGCCTGCTCGGCGTATGTGTCCGTTTCAACGAGCGCCTGTCTAACCGGGGTGTCCGATTCAGCCTGATTCAGCAAACAAGTTCCCGTTCATCCGCCATGCAGGCTAAGCTGGCCCCTTCAGCCAAGGGTGCGGGATAGTGTTCAAGCGTGTGAGCATGGCAGTTGTTCTGTTGCTGGTGATTATCATCACCTCAGCCTACGCGGCTGCCCCCTATCTGCTCACACGTTACCTGCCCGATCATCTGCAAACGCTCGGGGTTGTTCACAGCGCATTTGATGTGGGTCGACCAGGGCTACATAGTATTTCGCTACCGCGTATCCTGCTCCAGCTTAATGACATTCACATTGTCGCGAGTGACGTTGTGCTTTCCTATCACTTTGCAGGATTGCTGAGTGGCCGTGCCGATAAAATTTCGATAAGGCACCTTGAGATAGTGTTGCCAGCTTCTTCTGCTGCTACAGATGGCAATGCGTATTTTTCCCCCTGGGGTCTCCTGCCAGTTGATCGGATCAGCGTCCTTGATCTGACACTTAAAAACACAACACCCGCTGCAGTGCTCTCGGGGCAGTTTTCGATGAGTCCCATAAGTGCAGAAGCAGCACTTCTAATGTCCAGTCACATGCTGCCAACAGATCTGGCAATCGCAGCCCATTTGTTGCGCTCTGGGAAAACATCTATCGAGATTACCTCGCCGAACTCTGTACAGAACGCTGCACCAAAATCTGCACCGATACTCTCACTGCAAGGTGAACCCATGGGTGCTGGACTGGTCAGTTTTAATGGCAACCTGGAGATTGACGGTCCTGCGCTCGATTTTGCGCTGCGCCTTGCCGGTGTGGTGCATCCTGCAGATGCTATTCGGGGCACTATCAGCGGCACTTTCTCCGGGCAAAGTGCATGGCCGCTGCGAAGTCAGGCTGCGATAAGTGGCGCCGGCCACTTTGACGTTGATCTGAATGGCAACATGGCGAGTGCCAGCGGTCTTGGCTATCGAGGTCAGGTTGACCTTTCAATCGGGGCAGATGCGTGGCAGGTATCCGCCAGCGAATCGGCGCTGGCTATTAGTGGTATTGAGCTGGCGGGTAACCAATACACGTTTGCCGACTCGAGCATTGAATTGGTGTACGATCTCTCAGTTCCGGTGACAGAAGGTGTACCCGATTTTCAGGCGATTGCCGGAAAAGCTGAGCTTGACCTCGCCATCATCTTACCGGGGCAGGCGCGCTTGTTTGACCTTCCAGTGCTGTACGATGCCAAGCTGACAGGAGCTGTTGTTGCAAGACTCGATGACGTGCTTCATGTGACGTCGGGCAAGCTGGTCATGGGGGCAAGTGGGTTCAGTCACAGCAATATTCGCTACCAATTCGATGGTTCGGTTGAGACGGAGTTTGATCTGAAAATCCCGCGCGCCGGACTGAACGATCCGTTACGTGAACTCAATGGCAACATTGGTGCAAACATCGTATCCACAATGTTGTCTTCCGCTGAGGGTGCGCTCTTTCAACAGCTTGGGCTGGATGTTGGGCTACAGTTGTCAGTGGCCGAGCGTCGCTATGAGGCGAACATTGCGAGTGGCTCAACTGTCAGCATTAAAGCCGGCAAGGTGGATATTGGGCTTGAAGCCGTCAAGCCAGTTGATCTGGCGGGCAGAGCCGACGGTGTCCTGTCAGGTACTGACTTTACCCTGGCGGCTCGCTTTTCCCTGCCGATAACAGAGCTACAAACGCTGGAGTACACCCGGGCAAGGCTGAACATCGATTCGTTCGACCTGGGTGATACGCACATTGATGCCAAAGGACGTTTTCTGGCTGATAGTTCCTCACGGGCACTACCGCTTGCCTTTGATGTAAAAGAGAACCGGGCAGATAGCACGGGCTACTTCGAGATCAAGGCAGATCATGTGTTGAGTCGGCCATTACTGAAGAGCGAACTGCCAGGCTGGACATCAGCTTATGATCTGACGGGTGGACACATCAATCTTGCGCTCTCCGGTAATTTTGATCTGTCTGGTGAAACGCAGTTTAGTGCGAACGGTGACCTGGCTATCCATGACGGCGTAGCCCGGTATGGCGATGTTCTACTGGGCGGGATCAACACTCGGTTGCCGGTTCAAATCGGTCTGGATGTGTTTACTGCTGGCCCGGGACCAATACGAGTCGGATCGATTGACGCGGGATTACCCGCGACGGACATCACCTTCCTGTTCGAGGCAGATACTGCGCTGGCAAAGCTCAGCGATGTCACGGCAAAAGTCCTGGCTGCCAGCATCACGGTTGATCAGATTCTGTATGACATTGCTAACGCCTCGGCCAGGTTTGGAGTCAAGGTTGAGGGCTTGCCAATTGCCAATGTGCTTGCACTGGAAGGTGAAGACGTCATTGGTGATGGTGTTTTGGACGGACAATTACCGGTTGTCCTCAACGTTGAGGGACCGGCAGTGGCGGGAGGGCGCTTTAGCGCCAGACCACCAGGTGGATATCTGCGTTATCTCGGCGACCTGCCGGCAACCAGCATGAGTCTGGATCTTGCAATCCGCGCGCTACGTAACTTTGTTTATACAGGGATGGTGGTAACCGTTGATTATGCGCCCGACGGCGTGCTTTCAGCCCTGGTTAATCTGAAAGGCAACAGCCCCGACGTTGAAAACGGGCGACCGATCAATTTCAACATGAACATCACCGAGAACATTCCGGCACTGCTTGAGTCGATTCGGGCTTCCGAGGGGATGGAAAGTCGCGTTCAGCAACGGTTAAGCGAGTAACCGCGATAATGGGCGCCAATAACCCATGGCGAATGCTAGTATGCTCGCCATGCTCACAGGAAATATATGATGCCTAAACTGACGCTGTTCCTTACTTCAATCCTGTGGATAGTTGGCTGCACGCCAACCGTCAAACTGGACACCTCCGAACCCATCACCATTAATCTGAACGTCAATATCAAACACGAGATCCTGGTGAAGGTCGATCGGCAACTGGACGACCTGTTTAGCAGCGACAAGGAGATTTTTTAGTGAAGACAACAGTTTCCGTAAACTCGCCCGTAAACGTGCACATAAACACGGCCACAAATATGCCTGTAAATGTGCTTTCAAACAAAGTGATTGTCGGCATATTCCTGCTGCTCTGCTCGGCACTCTTCTCGTCACTCTCGTTGGCGGAAGTGTTGCTGGACAATGCCAAGGCAGAGGGGCTTGTCGGTGAAGACGCGACCGGTTACCTGGCCGCCGTCGTTGACTTGCCCTCGCGGGAAGTCAGAGCACTCATTAGCTC
>CAYGNA010000470.1:0-3417 GCA_964351065.1 uncultured Pseudomonadales bacterium | reverse complement strand
CAGTGGCAACACAACTGTACCAGCCAGGGTTAGCCGCGTTTCAGCAGAACTTGATGAGCGCAGCCGATTTGCCAGGTTGTTCCTTGATATCGAAGACAAACAGCAGTTTGCGCCGGGTACGTTTGTCAGTGTCACCATAGAAGGCCCAGCGTTGGCTGGAACCCTGCTGTTGCCTGAGGCGGCACGCCAGGTGGGTGACACGGTCTGGGTTGTGCGTGACGGCAAACTGCAGGCGCAGCCCGTCAGGGTCTACGGTGCTACCCGGGGTGGTCTGGTTGTTGATGCGTTTGATCTTGGCGAGGGCATCGTCACTGGTGCGGTACCGGGCGCGTTTGAAGGGCTTGCGGTGAGAATCGGTCAATGATTCCATCATCTGCGTCAACGGGTGAAAAGACCAGTGGGCTCGTCGCCTATTTTGCCCAGAACCCGGTTGCTGCCAACCTTGTGATGGTTGTGCTGCTGGTTGGCGGGCTGCTTTCCGGCCTTGGTCTGACTGCACAGGTTTTCCCAACGATTGACCCCGGTATCATTTCTGTTTCCGTTGTCTATCCCGGTGCGACCCCAACAGAAGTGGAAGAAGGGATTACCCGGCGCGTCGAGGAAGCTGTATTTGGCATAGATGGAGTGGACAGGGTACTGTCCCGTGCTTCCGAAAACCTCGGCTCTGTCACCATCGAGCTCAAAGATTTTGTCGATGAGGCCAGGGTACGGGATGATGTTGAGACCGCCATAGAACAGTTATCAGATTTTCCGCCAGAAGAGGCAGAGCAGCCAAAAATTGTGCGGGCGGAAACCCTGAGTGATGTGTTGACCATTGTTGTTTCCAGTGAGCGTACCGAAGCGGAACTTCGCCGCGGTGCAGAACTCATTGAGCAGGAACTGCTGGCATTGCCTTCAGTCTCCCTGGTTGCGCTGGTTGGTGCGCGTGATTATGAAATTTCGATTGAAGTGAGCGAAGATTCGCTGCGTCGCTATTCGATGACGATTGGTGATGTTGCAGCAGCAGTACGTCGATCCTCGCTCAACCTTTCTTCGGGCGAGATCAAGACCGAGGCCGGCGATTTGCTGCTGCGTACCAACAGCAAGCGGGTTCGCGGAGCAGAGTTTGAGAACATTGTGGTCCGTGCAGAACCTGATGGTAGTGTGCTGCGCCTGCGTGACGTCGCGAACGTGCGAGATGCGTTTGCCGAGGTCGACCTGATTAATGAATTCAATGGGCGGCAGAGCTTGTTCGTCCGTGTGCAGAAGTCAGAGGCAGAAGATGCACTTGTCATTGCGGGTGATATCAAGGCGTTTCTGGCAGGTTATACGCCGCCTGACGGCATTGACCTCACAGTCTGGGATGACCAGACCGAGGTACTGGAAGACCGGATCAGCCTGCTGCTTCGGAATGGGATGCTCGGGTTTGCCCTGGTCTTCCTCTTTTTGGTGGTCATGCTCGACCTCCGTCTTGCGCTTTGGGTTGCCATGGGCGTGCCGATTTCTTTTCTGGGTGCGTTCCTTTTCTTTGACTTCTTTGACGTCAATATCAACATGGTTTCTCTGTTTGCGCTGATTATTGTGCTTGGGATCGTGGTTGATGATGCTGTAGTGGTTGGCGAGAACATTATTGCCGAACAGGAACATGGCAAAACGGGATATGAGGCTGCGATGGCAGGCGTCAGCGGTGTGTTTGGTCCAGTGATGGTAGGGGTACTGACCACCATGGCAGCATTTGCACCGCTGTTGTTTGTCACCGGTCAATTTGGCCAGATTCTCGGTGCTGTGCCGATTGTCGTGATCCTGGTACTGGCAATGTCCCTGGTGGAGGCATTTTTTATCCTGCCTGCGCACCTGGCGCATGGTGGCAGTTGGAGTCGTTGGCCGCTTGATGCCTTCCAGCGATGGGTTGCACGCGGGGTGGAATCGTTTCGACACGACGTCCTGGCGCCAGCAATTCGGCAGGCTGTCCGCCATCGCTATATCACGCTCGGCGGTAGTATCGTGATCCTGGTGTTGTCCTTTTCTCTTGTGACCAGTGGTGCTGTCAGATTCATCTTCTTTCCCACGCTGGAATCGGACTCTATCCGCGCCACGATTGAGTTCCCGGTAGGCACACCTTTTTCTGTGACCAAAGCGGCAGCCGAAAGAATGGCTGCTGCGGCCAACAGGGTGAATGAGGACCTGGGCGGCAACACCTTCGACAGCGTCAGTGTCACGATTGGTGGCCAGACGCGAACTGGTGGTGGACCGGGTGGTGGTGGTGGTTTGACGATCGCGAGCCACCTGGCGTCTGTCCAGATCCAGCTTGGTCCAGAGCCTCCTCGCACAGAATCAGCAAAAGCGCTTGAGCGCCTATGGCGTTTGGAAGTGGGAGAAATTCCGGGTGCAGAGCGGGTGTCTTATGTGGCGGACTTCTTCCGCGGCGGGGCTGATGTTGAATTTGAGCTTTCTCACCAGGATAGTGAGGTGCTCGATCGTGCTGTGGCAATGATGAAAGACAGCTACAGTGCGCTACCCTACATGTACGAGATCCAGGATTCGAACAGTGAAGGCAAGCGTCAGTTTGATATCGAGTTGACGCCAATAGGTGAGGCGGCCGGGTTGTCTCCCTCAGATATTGCGCGTCAGCTAAGGCGTAATTTCTTTGGCGAGGAGGTCCAGCGAATTCAGCGGGGACGGGAAGAAGTCAAGGTGATGGTGCGTTATCCTCAGAACGAACGTCAAAGCACGGAAGATTTTTACAATGCCAGGGTGCACCTCGCTGATGGTACCGAGGCACCGCTTTCGGTGGTAGCGCGCGTGACAGAGTCGCGCAGTCTCTCTTCTATCAACCGGGTTAATGGTTTGCGTATTGTCTCGGTGTCCGGGCAGGTGGATGAAGCGCTGGCAACACCGACAGAGGCAAACTCGGCAGTCCTTCAGAATGTTGTGCCTGAGTTAAAAGCGGCTTTCCCGGGCTTGCAGGTCAATCAGTCCGGCGTGGGCCGGGAACAGTCTGAAGACATATCATCGCTGGGGCGCCTTGCGCTCGTCGCATTGCTGATCATTTTTGCGATGATTGCTTCCCAACTGCGCAGCTACTCTCAGCCGCTGATTATTCTGACGGCTGTGCCTTTCGGTGCCGCGGGCGCGCTCATTGGGCACTATCTGCTTGGCTATAACCTGTCGTTCATTTCGATTTTTGGCATCGTGGCATTGAGCGGAGTTGTGGTAAACGATTCGCTGGTGCTGATCGACCGCTACAACAAGCTTCGACTGGAAGAGGGCTTGTCGCCGGAGGACGCTATTACTGAGGCCGCCAGGCGTCGATTCCGCGCAATCTTCCTGACCACGGCGACAACTGCACTTGGCTTGACGCCGATGTTGTTTGAAACCAGCACACAGGCGCAGTTCCTGATCCCGATGGCGGTTAGCCTGGCCACGGGTATTGTGTTT
>CAYGNA010000469.1:0-3424 GCA_964351065.1 uncultured Pseudomonadales bacterium | reverse complement strand
CCTATCTGGCTGCCCACGAACGCGCTTCCCTTTGCTGAGATGTGGGAAGACGATGAACTGTGGCTGCCGCACGTGCTGGATGGCAAACACATCATGGGATGGTTTACCTTCGAGGGTGAACGCATGCTCGATCACCGTGTCGAGATAGCACCCCGTACCACGACCTGATCACCACTCCCGGTGATTGAAAGCGAACCGTTTATGCGGTTACATGGAGCCTGATTCTGACAGGCGCTTGTCTCATGTACGAAATTCCAAAGATACAGGTTCCGGTGGTGCTCAGCCTCATCAATGAGGAAACCATTCCTGGCATGATGTTTATCACGGAAGATTTGGTGTCAGCCTCCGGATCGCCGGATGTCAGCATGTTCCTGAATGACGATCCGGATCACTTTTTTTCGTTCCAGAGCGACGCGGGCGCCTATCGTCTCATTAACAAGCGCCAGGTGGTGTATATCGAAACCCAGCAGGACGACGAGGAAATACGTACCCAAACTCTGCTGGAACCTCGCTCACTGGTGCTGCATTTCATTAATGAAACCACGGTTTATGGCTTGATCTACCCGATGTTGGCGGAAGAGTCGCGCGTGTCCGACCTGTTGAACGATCGCTACAGCTACATCTCGATTTATCGACAGGGTAAAAAGATTATCGTGAACCGCGACCAGATTGTTTACGTCAACGCCAACTAGCCTGCTGCACCTGCACTAGGAAAGCGCCGCCTCAACCGCGGCTTGTGCATGAATGTGAGTCGTATCCAGCAACGGGATGTCAACATCGCCTTCACCAATCAGTAACCCAATCTCTGTGCACCCCAGAATCACCGCCTGCGCGCCAGCAGCAACCAGTTCGTGAATGGCATCCCGGAAAATCACGCGGGACAAGGGGCTAACGATGCCCTGGCAAAGTTCGTCGTAGATAATGCTATGAACAGGTATCTGTGACGCCGCTGGCGGCACAATGACATCTATGCCGTGGGCAGCAATTCTATCTTTGTAAAAGTCCTGTTCCATGGTGAAACGCGTACCAAGCAGCCCTACTTTGCCGAGGCCCCGATCTCGCGCCACCACTGCCGTGGCATCCGCTATGTGAAGAAATGGCACGTCAAGTGTTGCTTCTATCTGTGGTGCAACCTTGTGCATGGTGTTGGTACACAGAATCATCAGTTCTGCCCCGGCCGCCTCCAGGCACTTTGCGTCTGAACACAGTCGGTCGGCAGCAGTATCCCAATCACCATTCGCCTGGAGCTGCTCCATTTCAGCAAAGTCGAGGCTCAGCATGAGCAGGTCAGCCGAGTGAAGCCCACCCAGGCGTGCCTGCACCAACTGGTTTATTAACCTGTAATAAACCACGGTCGATTCCCAGCTCATACCGCCAAGCAGGCCTATTCTCTTCACCCGGTTGTTTTCCTGCTCACCGTTTCGGATCTTGATAAACAGCGATATCTCATGGCGTTTCCGGTGCGCCCTTCAGCTCTACCGTGTTCCCCTCGGGATCCTTGATGTAAATGGAGGGGCCATAACCATCGGCCCCATAACGTCTCGTGATCTGCCCCACGCCAATCCCCTGTTGCGCTAGCTGGCTCGCAATCGCCGCAAGGTCCGTTGCCGCAACGCGCAGGCAGAAATGATCCATATTGTGGCCCTCGGCCCCTGGTGCCGCGCCGCCCATGGCACCCAGCTTGCTGTCTACTGGCACCAGGTCAATCAGCGCGCTACCCGCGCGCAGTTGTACCAGCCCAAACTCGGGCAACTCGCGCTCAATCGCGCAACCCAGCACACCACGATAAAACCCGAGCATGTCGTCAAGATTCCTGACCCGCAACACAACATGGTCCAACCCAACAAATTCGACTTTCACATTTTCCCCCTGCATCAAATCGGGATAGCATCCTTTCGCCCTATGTCTCGCTGCGATGAACCGGTGTATGGTCACGTCGCCATGCGTAGGATGGATACGGGTCCCCAACTCGACCACCCGCGAATGCTGCCAATAAATCCTGCTAAACGGTCTCCCGCAATTGCGACGTTTTGACGCTAGTGCCTTGTTTCAGGCACGATGTTATACCCTGTTGTAGTCACAGCGCCACGGCGTTAAATTCGGCGCAGCAGATCAACAAACAACTCCATAATGGACAACCCTGCCATGGCCAAGCTTGAAGTACATCAGTTTCCCTGCCTCTCAGATAACTACGGTTACCTTGTGCACGATCCCGAGAATAACCTGACAGCCACCATCGATACGCCTGAAGTAGGCCCCATCAACAAGGCGCTGGCAGAAAAGGGCTGGAAACTCACGCACATCCTTAATACCCACCACCATTTTGACCATGCTGGCGGCAATCTTGCGCTCAAGGAAGAATGGGGCTGCATTATCGTGGGGTCAGCCAGTGACGCGGCCCGAATCCCTGGTATTGATATCAAAGTCGGTGATGGCGATACGTTCGACTTTGGCGGCCACACCGCAAGAGTCTTCGATGTCTCAGGTCACACAATTGGCCATATCGCTTTCTACTTCGCTGAAGATGACCTTTTGTTCAGCGGTGACGCGCTGTTTGCCCTTGGCTGCGGCAGACTGTTTGAAGGCACCCCGGCACAGATGTGGGCAAGTCTTTCAAAGCTGCGTGCGCTGCCGGATGACACAAAAGTTTACTGCGCCCACGAGTACACCCAGTCTAACGCACGCTTTGCCATCAGCGTGGAACCCCAAAACGAGGCACTGCAGCAGCGCGCGCAAGAGATTGACGTGCTGCGGGCAGCAAACAAGCCCACGGTGCCGTCGACCATTGGTCTTGAGAAAGCAACCAACCCTTTCCTGCGTCCGATGAGTGCTGCCTTGCAATCGACCCTGGATATGTCCGGCGCAGACCTGGTTGAGGTGTTCGCCGAAACGCGTCGGCGCAAGGACAGCTTTTAGTGTCCTGTGAACGTGTCAGCTAAATGCCTGCGAGCTCACGCATGGCAATATCAGTGGTAAAAAATACCCTGCCTCTCATGCGCTCGTAGAACTCGGTCTGCTTGAGGCGGTCCATCACGGGTCCTTTGACTTCTGACAGGTGAAGCGACACACCCACCTCTGAAAGGTTGTCGGAGAGAAGCTCCAGCATCTCAAGCCCACTGGAATCGATAAAATTGGTAGCGGTACAAATGAGCAGGACATGCTCTATTGCTTCCGACTCGGCCACCTTGTTAAGCAGAAACGTCTCGATAAAGCGCGTGTTGACGAAGTACAGGCTTTCGTCAATACGTACAGCCAGCACACGCGGTGACGTATGGACCTCGTGGCGGGTGATACTCCGAAAATTTTCCGTGTTTCCCCAACGCCCAACAACCGCAATATGGGGACGACTGCTGGCGCGTATCAGCAGGACAAAAGAGATCACAATACCCACCAGGATGCCCATCTCTACACCCATGGCAAGCAC
>CAYGNA010000468.1:0-3424 GCA_964351065.1 uncultured Pseudomonadales bacterium | reverse complement strand
CCTGATGACAAATCGGAACGACGAACCACACTGGCTGGTACGGCCGAGACCATCAAAAAGCTCTGGTGGGGGGGATGCACCCTGCTCGCCCTGACGGTGCTGGCACAACTTGTGTTCAAGGTGAAAGGCTATTTTGGCGTCGATGGCTGGTTTGCTTTTGGCGCTGTCTTTGGCTTCCTGGCCTGCCTGGCAATGGTACTGGTCGCCAAGGCGCTGGGTTACCTGCTGAAGCGGCCCGAGGATTTTTATTCGGAAGGAGACAGTGATGACTGATGCGGTCTACTCTCCTGCACTGATTATGCTTGCCGCCGCGGTACTGATTGCACTCTGCCGCGGTCATGTTCGTACGGCTGTACTCATCGTGGCGCCGGTGCTGACGCTGTATGCAATCTGGCAGATAGCAGATGGTGTTCAGGCAACCATGCGTTTCCTTGACTACATGATTGAGCCGGTGGAAGGCGGCCCCCTGCGCCGATTGTTCGCTACTGTATTTGCGCTGATGGCACTGTTCGGCGGGATCTTTGCATTCCGCATCGCGCGCTGGCAGGAACTTGCCGCGGCGTATGCTTATGCTGCCGGGGCGATTGGGGTGTGTTTCGCCGGAGACCTGATTACGCTCTTCCTGTACTGGGAGATCATGGCGCTCTTCTCAACAGTTGTCGTCTGGTGTGGTGGTACGCCCGCTGCCCGCGCTGCGGGAACTCGCTATGCCATCATGCACCTGCTGGGTGGTGTCATCCTGAAAGTGGGCATTGAAGGCGTGGTGATCAGCAGTGGTTCCATTGATATCAGGCCCTTCCTTGCAACCGACTTCAACACATGGATGATCCTGATTGGCATCCTCATCAATGCCGCTGCACCACCGGTCTCTGCATGGTTGTCCGATGCTTATCCAGAGTCGAGTGCAACTGGCTCTGTGTTCCTGTCTGCGTTCACAACCAAAACAGCCGTGCTCGCGCTGATTCTGCTATTCCCTGGTGAACCTGTATTGATTGGGGTTGGCCTGTACATGGTGATGTACGGCATCATTTACGCGCTGCTGGAAAACGATGCCCGGCGTATTCTCGCCTACTCCATTGTGAACCAGGTTGGGTTTATGGTCTGCGCCGTTGGCATAGGCACAGAACTGGCACTCAACGGCGCAGCAGCGCACGCATTTGCCCACATTATTTACAAGGCGCTACTGTTTATGAGCGCCGGCGTTGTGCTCTATCGCACCGGCAAGAGTAAATGTACCGACCTCGGCGGCCTGTTCCGCACCATGCCCCTGACTACCATCTGCGGCATCATTGGCGCGTTGTCGATTTCGAGCTTTCCACTGACATCAGGCTTCACGACAAAGTCCATGATCTCAGTCGCAGCAGCCGATCAGGGGCTTGTCGTAACCTACATGCTGCTGACAGCAGCTTCTGCCGGGGTGTTCCTGCACGCTGGTATCAAGTTCCCATGGTTTGTATTCTTCCAGAAAGATTCAGGACTTCGCCCCAAGGACGCGCCCTGGAATATGGGACTCGCCATGGTCCTCTGTGCTTTCGTTTGTATCTTCCTTGGCGTATTCCCGGGCGTGCTGTATGCCCTGCTACCGTTTGATACCGGTTATGAGCCTTACTCAGTATCCAAGGTGGTGTTTTACCTGCAACTTTTGCTGTTCTCCGGCCTCGCGTTTTTTGTCCTGCTGCCGCTCATGCGCAGGACAGAGACTGTTAGTCTCGACACCGACTGGCTCTGGCGCAGGTTGGGGCTTGGCGCGGCACGACTGATTGAACGCGGCCTGACCAGTGTGGTTACGACGGTGATGAACCAGGAAAATCGCATCGAAGGGATGCTTAAAAGCTTTGCTGTGAAGTACCTCGGCCAGCCGCAAACGGCGGACTCCGCCGAAAAAAGCATGTTTGCCCGTTCCTGGCAGATTGGCACCACAGCACTATGGATCGTCGTGCTGCTTTCCGCCTACATTCTTGTTTACTACGCGTGATCTGGCTTTAATCTGGCACGTGATGTTTGTGCTGGTTCCCGGCTTCTGCAACTGCACCTGTCTCAACAAAGTGTTCCACCACGGGAAAGGGATCGTAGTAGTGGTGAAGCAGGCGCTTCCATTTTTGGTACTCCGGTGATTCACGAAAGCCTTTTGTGTGATCCTCCAGCGTCTCCCAGCGCACCAGCAATAGGTACCTGGACGGATTCTCCACACATCGCTGCAGTTCATGCTGAATATAGCCAGGCATCGAGGCGATGATTCTGCTCGCTAACAAAAAGTCAGCTTCAAACGATGTTTCCTGCCCCGAGATCACATCAAGCAGCGCAACCTCGAGTACCATCTAAACGGGATCCAGCCGGACAAAATAGCGGGGCGGGAATCCAGTCAGTATTCGAAACACGATACCCAAAGCGTTTTCACTATCCACGCGATCATGCTCAGCGCCTGTGACCGGTACTGCCAGATAATCGCCAGTCTCGCCCTCATAAGTGACCTTCATGTTGGGGTTTGCCAGTGCCTGGCGATACCAGGCTCTGGGCCAGTGATTAGCTGCGACGTAAAGCTGACCGTTACTCTCCAGGCGCGCGACAACGCGTGGATGCGGCCCACCATCAGCATCGATGGTTGTGATCACCATGGTGCTCTGGCCTTCTGGCTGGTAGTAACCCAGCAGTGATTCGAACAGCACCACAATACCCGCATAGACCAGTACCAGTATGCCTATTATCTTTATTGCCTTCATTGTCTCTCCTCCCTGGCGAACTTTCGCTCGCGCCATGTTCCAGGCAAATTACATGATTCAGGCCAGGTTGTCCCTTTTTGCCCGGACCAATGCCCTGTTAACAGACCCAATATGCTTTGGGATAAATTCAAATGCAAAGCACGGCGGGACTCGGTTATCGAATTGCCTCTTGGCCGACGTCAAACCCGCTCGAGCTTGCGCCTCTCTGCAGATGGCCACTCAATACTAACGACATCCGACACACCAATATCACCACCGCGTTGCCAATTCATCATGTAGCTCGGCATGAATCAGGTGTACCAGGCGTGGTTGTTGATTTTTTCCATGGGTTGCTTCTCCAGGTACAACCAGATGAGCGCCAGTATCGTGACCAGCGGCAACGCAGCCACAAAAGCGCCAGCCTTGTCGCTACGTCTGGCAAGTTCTGAAACCAGCACAACAATTGCAGCGGTAATTGCATACTTGGCTAAAATCCAGGTCATACCAAATTCCTGTTGCTGGCTTGCCGAGTCGATGCATTCCCGGCTTGTGCATGCCATGTGTCAATAGTCGAAAGACGCGTGGCAATCAACTGGTCGCCGCGAGATCAGTACCGCTTCCAACAAACTGACGCAGCTCAAAACCATTACCCTCGCTGTCTCGCAGTTCACACATTCGCACCGGCACAAAGTCAGTCGCTGCACGAGTCACAATGTGCTCGCCAC
>CAYGNA010000467.1:0-3427 GCA_964351065.1 uncultured Pseudomonadales bacterium | reverse complement strand
ATCATAAAAGTACCAGTGGCTCGTGCGATGAGTTTGTCGTTGTCGTCAAAAACATCGCTCTCCAACGCTGCTGTTCTTGACCCTTGATAGATCACCCTGGTCTCAGCACGCAGCCTGCCCGCGATTGCTGGTCTGAAGTAGTTGATTTTGATCTCGATGGTTGAGCATATTTGCGTTTGCGTCAGCACACTGGTCAGTGCGCCGCCCATGCCGGTATCCGCAAGCGCGTAGATGACGGCGCCGTGCACCATGTTGTTGGGGTTCATGAGCGCGTCACGCACCAGTATTTCGCTGGTGCAGTGCCCCTGACCACGCGCTGTGATCTGTAGGCCGACCAGGTCAGCGAACGGGTGGGAGACTGAAGAGAGGCTGAAGTCGTTCATCGAATAGATCCACATCGCGGTTATAGTGTCAGGTGTACTCTGCCGAACTGCTTTTCCCATCAGTGTGGTCGAAGCTCGATTGGCAAAGGAACAACGAATGCCGCATTATGTCGAACCTGTCCCTGTTGTTCTATCTGGCATTTTCCTGTGTCTCAATCTGAAGTCAGGGCCCGTCTGGTCGAGGGGCCCGTGGCCACTGGCCTGTTGCGTCTTACCGCACCCATGATTCTGGGTATTTCCAGTAACCTGCTGGCAGGCCTGCTGGAGGCATTCTATCTTGGGCAGGTGGGTACGCTGGCGTTGGCGGCATACAGTTTTACCTTTCCGGTGACAGGGGCTTTGATGTCCCTGGCGCTTGGTACCTCTATTGGCCTGTCGTCTGTGCTTGCACGCGCCGTGGGGCAAGGTGATCAGCATGAAATCCGCCGCCTGGCAACGGACGGCCTGCTGCTCATGGCTATTATCATGGTGCTGGTGTCGGTCATCGGCTGGTTTACCATCGACCCACTCTTTATTGCCCTTGGAGCGGATGAGACCACCTTGCCGCTCATCCACGACTTCATGAGCGTCTGGTATTTTGCGCTGCTGTTTATGGCCATTCCCCAGATTGGGGCGAACGCCATGCGTGCGACGGGTGATGCGAGTATCAGCGGCACCATTATGGTTGGTGGCGCAATCTTGCAGATGATACTGGGGCCGATGTTGATTTTTGGTCTTTTTGGATTGCCTGAACTCGGGCTTATGGGGGCGGCTATTGGACACCTTGTCGCCCGGGTTGTGCTGTTTGTGGTGACACTGTATATCCTTCATTTTCGTGAGCACCTGTTGCTGTTCGAAGCGTTATCGTCTGCAGTGGTGCTGAAGTCCTGGCGCCGCATTATGGCCATTAGTATCCCTGCAACCGCCACCAACCTGATTGGCCCGGTCTCGACTGGTGTTGTGGTGAGCCTGCTGGCGGGCTTCAGCCAGGAAACAGTGGCCGGGTTCGGCATTGCCTCGCGGATCGAGGGGCTGTTTGTGATCCCGCTGTTTGCACTGTCGGCCAGCATTGGGCCATTTGTTGGGCAAAATTGGGGGCGTGAAGAGTTCGGTCGGGCGAACCAGGCTATGCGCTTGTCTTTCTTTTACTCCCTTGCCTGGGGGCTGTTTGTTGCGGTGTTGCTGTTCCTGCTTGGGGATTGGCTTGCAACTTTGTTCGACGACAGCCCGGATGTTGTGGCAACAGCGTCGTTGTACCTGCTCATTGTTCCAGTCAGCTATGGCGCCTGGGGTATGCTGATGATGTCCAGCGCAATCTTCAATTCCCTGGGCAAGCCGATATCGGCGACTGTCATGTCAATTGTCAGGATGCTGGTGCTTTATGTACCGCTCGCTTTCCTGGGGCGGGAGCTGTTTGGCCTGCCAGGGATCTTTGCCGCCGCGTGCATTTCCAATTTGCTGATGGGGATAACCGGGTTCGTCTGGAACCGGCGGTCGTTTGGGGCTTTGGATCGCTAGGCATTCCTGACAAGTTGCATGGTTGGCGCCCTCGTCATGACGAACCATGCGATTAAATTGCTCTTGTGTCATGTCGACCGAAGCGACGAAATTGCTCTCTTGTCATGTCGACCGAAGCGGCGTAGCCGCGTAGTGGAGAAATCTACAGCTGCGATCGAGATCCCTCCACGCCGGCCCTGCGGGCCTCTGGTCGGGATGACAGGGGGGCTGCCAGGTCGCGTGGTGGCGAAATCTACAGTTTGCGATCGAGGCTCCTCAACGCCGCTAACTGTGCCAGCAAGTCGGTTGATGTGACGTTCTTTTCTGCCGCCAGCAGAAATTCTTCTGCGTCGACCTTGCCCTGATGCTGGTAAACAGTAGCCTGCATTGCCAACTCCAGGCGATCAATTTCTTTGACGAAACGTGCCTCGGCGGTCTTTTGGGATTCGTACTCCAGCCAGTCCTCAATGAGTGCCTGACCACCGGGCAGTTTATCAAAAATCTGGTGAATGGCGGCCGTTTCCAGGCGGATTTTCTCATGGCGCGTGATGTTGTCCTGGGGTGTGATGTCGCCCACATAGACTTCGCCAATATCGTGGACCAGTGCAAGCCGAAGAACCTTATGCCCATCGAGATCGGGGTGATCGGGCAACAGCATCAGGCAGAGCATCGCGTTGCCAAACGTGTGCTCTGCCACGGTTTCACAGTCTTCTGGCGCCATGCCACGCTTTATCCATCCCTGTCGGAACAGCTGTTTCAGGTGAACAATCTCAAACCAGGTTTCAATCAGGGCTGTGGTTTTGCTTCTATCAAGCAGTGAGGCCGGTATCGCCGCCTTTTCTTTCATCAGGGTACCGCGGGTTTTCACAATGAGCCCAGTATACAAGGTGCTTGATGTCAATATTGCTATTCCTGCTTCCTGCAGAAATACTGCGTCGAAGTAAACGGGGGAGACCCATATGTTCCAGGAAATATTCAGCAGTTCGTCCATCCTGTTGCCAGTGCTTGTACTTGTTATCTGGACGCTGGTAATGCAGTCGTGGATGGTGTTGACGCGCCTGCCAGCCATGACCGCGGCAAAACTGGATGTTCAGGCCGCTGAGCGCACGGCAGATCTTGCTGCCAAACTGCCCAGGCAAGTGCAATGGAAAGCCGACAACTACAACCATCTGCTGGAACAGCCCACTATCTTCTACGCGGCAGCCCTTACGCTGGCTATCGCGGGCCTTGGCGAAGGGGCCAACCTGGTGCTGGCCTGGATCTACGTGGCGTCCCGCGTTGCTCATAGCATCGTACATGCGACCATCAACAAGGTGCTGGTGCGTTTTACGCTCTTTGGTATTGGATCGCTGGCGTTGCTGGTGATGACCGTAAACGGCGCGCTGAAGCTGGTTGGCTAAACGCAACCATTTTGATCCGGGCTGAGTTAGTCGGCGGTCACGCCCGGGTGCTTGTTGCCACTGGCGTTGCGTGCCCCAATACCCAGGAGCGAAAGTCCCAGCAGACCAACGAGCAAGAGGCCAGTTGTGGCAGGGGCGGGGACGCTCATGCCCGGGTGGGTGTTGATG
>CAYGNA010000466.1:0-3452 GCA_964351065.1 uncultured Pseudomonadales bacterium | reverse complement strand
CATTTTTTCCTGAAAAGCGGCTGTTTTTCCTCGAAGGCAACGAGATTTTTGACACATCACCCCGGGCGAGCACAGGCAACATCTATCGTGTCATCACCAATGATGACTTCAATACAACCTCCCGCAAGATCTCCAGTGGCCAATACGTCCCGACACCTATCTCGCTGATGAACAGCCGCCGCATTGGTGGCAGTGCGAATCAGTTGACTGTGCCGTTCGGCGTTACTGCAGATGTGGGTGAGAACCGACGGCCAACTGAGCTGCTGGGTGCGGGTAAGCTGACCGGTTCAGTGGGTAACTTGCGGTATGGATTGTTGGGCGCAGAAGAAGACGATGTGTTGTGGTATGGCACCGATGCAGCGGGTAACCCGGTTGACATCAACGGTGATGGTCGCACCTTTGGTGTATCCCGGTTCCTTTATGAAAGTGTTAGCAAGGGGCGTCGCGCGATTGGTTTTTTAGGGACTCTGGTACAGGGGCCTGATTATGACGCCTATGTGCATGCGGTCGATGCGCATTACACCAGTCGCGAGGGGAAGCTGATTGTTGATGCCCAGGCGTTGTCCAGTGACGTGGACGGCACAGAAGGGGTAGGTGGGCTATTTGATTTGATGTATGCCGTCAACTCCAACTGGCGGCACAAGTTTGAGCTTGACTACATGGATGAAGGCGTACGCCTGAACGATCTGGGCTTTTTACGCCGCAACAACTATGCGAGTGCGCGGTATGTGCTGATCCACAACAAGCAGAAGTTCTCTCCCTCAATATCCAACTTTCGGACTACCCTCGTGGTTGAGCGGGAGCAAAACGTCTCGAAGCAGCAATTCACCGGTGGCGGTGTTTACTGGCGTACCTCGATGGTTTTACCCGGTAGAAATACACTGCGCACCGGAATTGGTTTTTTCCCGGCGCGTTATGAAGATTTGGATTCGCGCGGTAACGGCGCCTATTGGGTTGAGGAAGGTGGTTGGCTCAGCGTTTTGCTCGCAACCGATGCGGCAAAAGTATTTAGTTACTCCGCAGGTGTGGGGATAGAAACAGAAGATATGGGTGACCTGACCTACACAGCGAACGCTGGCGTGACGGTGCGGCCGCTTGATGTACTTTCTATTGATTTTGACCTGGCTTACAAGCAGCACTACGGCTGGCTTGTCTACCAGGGCGGGCGCAATTTTGGCAGTTATGAAGCAACCGAGTGGCAGCCCAGGTTAAACATCAACTGGTTCCTTGCGGTTAATCATCAGGTGCGTTTTTCCCTGCAATGGGTTGGTGTCAGTGCTGATGAAAATGGCTTCTGGGAAGTCCCGGCTGGCGACGGCGAATTGGTGCCGGGTACTCGTACCAAAGCTGATCATGACTTCACTGTCAGCATGGTGACCGCACAATTGCGTTATCGTTGGGAGATTGCTCCGCTGACTGATTTTTACCTGGTGTTTAACCTTGCCAACAACCTGCCTAACCAGACCAGTGCAGGTTTCTCCGATCTGTTTAACGATTCGCTTGAGGATCCTGTTATCAATCGCTTTGTTGCAAAACTGAGGTATCGATTTGGAAATTAGTTACGTCTTGCGGCCGCTCGGTCTGCTGACATTGGCGGCACTTTTGTTTGGATGTGGATCGCAGCCGAACTTTATAGCGTCCGCGCCAGATATGGTTATCAACAATGTGACTGTTGTGGATGCCATCTCCGGTGCGCGCGAGGACCAGCGTGTACTTGTTGCTGGTGGAAAAATAGTTGCTGTGCAATCAACAACTGAACCCCTCGTGGCAGCACCGTCAGTTATCGATGGTACTGGTCTTTACCTGATCCCCGGCTTGTGGGACATGCACGTCCACTTTCTGTACGACCTACGGTTGACCCAGGCAATGCCCGACCTGTTCCTCGATTATGGCATTACCTCGGTGCGTGATACCGGTGGCGAGATTGATGAATTGGCAGCCCTGCGGACGGCCTGGCGAGCGGGGGCCGCACCTGTACCACGCATCATGATCTCCGGACCTCTGCTTGATGGTAGTCATGTCGTTTACGACGGCGGTGATGCTGGTCGTCCGCCACTCGGTACTGATGTCGGCACTGTGTCGGCTGCAGTGACGCGGGTTGCTGAAATGAAATCTAAAGGCGCTGACTTCATCAAGATCTATGAGTTGGTCTCACCCGAGGTGTTTGATCAACTGGTGCTGGAGGCCGCACGTCATGATTTGCCGATTGCCTCCCACGTGCCGCTTTCGCTGACTGCGGATGTTGCTGGACCAAAGGTTGGCACCATGGAACACCTGCGTAATGTGGAACTCGCCTGCGCGAGTAACTGGCAGGCTTTACTCGAAGAGCGACGGGAGACAATTGCAAACTGGCAGGGGCGTGGTTTTGATTTGCGTAGTCAACTTCACGCAGCACAACGAATACCGGCCATTCAATCCTTCGATCCGTTGCGTTGCGATGAAGTGCTGGCGAGTCTTACCAATACCATTCAGGTACCAACGCTGCGACTTAACACGATGAGTGTCGTACGCCCGTTTGAGCGTACAGAGTGGCGTGAGGGGTTGAAACGCCTGCCAGCCGACGTTAGTGCAGCCTGGGAAGACGGTACAAGGCGCATGCCCGAAGACGTTGACGCCACTTTTACCGACTGGAGTTTTTCGCTTGTTGGGCGAATGTACGCCGCGGGTGTGCCGATAGGCGCCGGGACCGATACCCCTATCGGTTTTGGGATCCCGGGAGAGAGCCTGCACGCGGAACTGGCGCTGTTGGTCAGGAGCGGGCTCTCGCCACGTGAGGCGCTCTATGCCGCCACCGTGCGCCCGGCAGAGTTTTTTGGCACGACGCAAAGCACCGGCCAGATCGCGCCGGGAATGAATGCTGATCTGGTGTTGCTGCAAGCGAATCCGCTGACTGAGATTGCCAACACCCGTGGAATTGTGGGCGTGATGGTGGACGGTCGTTGGGCTCGTCCGCCGAAGGGGAAATGAGCGCTTGACACAGGACATTACCGAAGAAGAGAAGCAAAATCTCAAGGTCAGTGAGCCGTGGATCGTCAAGAACGGGGTCGGCATCCAGATTATGGAGACCCTGGCTGTTGGCGCCTTCCTGACGGCCCTTGCCATTGACCTCGGCGCAAGTAATCTGATGATTGGTGTCCTTGCTGCCATTCCGCACATGGCACAACTGGCACAGGTGCCCGCGTTGTTCACGGTAGACCGGGTACGCGAGCGTCGGAAGGTTTATCTGGTCGCGGGTTTTGTCGCGCGCCCCATGTTGCTTGTTATCGCCATTGCAGCCCTGCTGCCGCAGAAAGACCTGGCGCTTACTGTCATTGGCATCGCCTTTTTCCTCCGGTACGTAGCGGGTGCATTTCTTGCGTGCGCCTGGTCATCCTGGATGCGGGATCTTGTGCCTGACTAGGAGATGGGGCGCGTATTCGGCAATCGCCAGAAGAGCATGATTGGCATCGGGA
>CAYGNA010000465.1:0-3453 GCA_964351065.1 uncultured Pseudomonadales bacterium | reverse complement strand
GATCATGGATGGGTGGCGCTTTCAAGCTCCTGGCCAAACTGCGTTTCCTTCGAGGTACAAGGTTTGATCCGTTTGGCTATACGCGAGACCGCAAACTCGAGCGACAACTGATTGTCGACTATGAGGAACTCGTTCAAGAACTGCTGCCACGGCTGGCATCTGCCGATCTCTCCGTGATCCAGCAACTGCTGACGCTGCCTGAGAAGATCCGTGGGTTTGGGCATATCAAGGAGAAGAATGCGGAACTCGTGGCCAGGGAGCGGGCGCAACTCATGCGCCGACTCGAGGCCAGACCCGAGCCCGTTCGCGTGGTAGATCCCAGAGCAGCCTGATCTCACGCCACTTTTCGCCTCCGCGCCCTTTGTTCCTCAAATTGCTTGCGCCAAACTTAGTGTATTAGTATATTGATACGCTAAGACAACAGCTAAAGAACACCCATGGCTCTGTTTCTTGTCCAGACAAACTCAGATGTACCCATCTATCGCCAACTGGTTGATCAGGTGCATCGCCTGGCCGCCAGTGGCAGGTTGAGCCGTGGGGAACGATTGCCCTCGGTTCGAACTCTCGCTGAAGAACTTGCTGTAAACCCGATGACCATCTCCAAAGCCTACTCGATCCTGGAACAGGAAGGGCTGCTGGAACGACGGCGCGGTGTCGGCATGGTGCTGCGGGCGGACTCACGCCCAGTCGCGGAGTTGCTTCAGCCTGCCCTGCTGGAAGTTGTCACGCAGGCGCGCCAGTTGGGAATCGATGAACAGATCCTGCTCGACAGCCTCAGGGAGACCTGGAACAAAACCGCCCCAATCAGCACAGCGGAGGAAGATGATCATGAATAACCCTGATAACCAGGCACCAGTACTTTCAATCAGTGATCTGCAGATGGCCTACGCACCTGGCAAGGACGTTCTGGACGGTATCAGCCTGGCACTTGAGCCTGGTTCCGTCACAGGCTTGCTAGGGCGAAACGGCTCCGGCAAGACAACCCTAATGCGTATTGCCCTTGGCCTGATGCGACCAAATGCCGGGATGGTAACGTTGTTTGGTGCACCCGCCTGGGACGCACCGGCTGACGTCCGATGCCGGATTGGCTATGTACCACAAACGGAAGTCCCCTATAGCTGGCTACGCGTCAAGGACTGCCTGACCCTGGTCGGAAGCTTCTATCCCAACTGGGATCACAAATTGGTAAAGCGCTACGTAAACGACTGGGATATTGACGGGACGGCATTTATTCAGGACCTCTCAACAGGACAGAAGCAAAAAGTGGCAATTCTGATCGCAATTGGCCACCGACCTGACCTGCTGATCCTGGATGAACCCGTCGCCAGTCTTGACCCCAATGCCAGGCGCCAGTTTCTGAGGGCGCTGGTGGAGCTTAATGAAGATCTTGCTCATACCATCCTGTTTTCGATCCATATCACGTCAGATCTGGAACGGGTTGCAGCAAGGCTCGCAATCCTGAGTGCAGGCAAGCTTGCGTTTGAAGGCGAACTGGACGAACTGAAAGAACAATGCCAACGCCTGCATTTTAATGGTGGAACGCTACCAGAAACGCTGGCAGAACCAGGTATCTCCAACTATGAAATGAAGGGTAATCGCGCGACGGCATTTGCCAGGAATGTGACGTTGGAGCAAAGAAACTCTCTGGCTAAACTGCTGGGTACTGAAATCGTGGCAGAACACTTACCGCTTGAGGAACTGTTTCTGGAGATCACCCATGGATAGTGCCGGGGTCCTGCTGAAGCTGTTCCTGTTACCTCGATCACGCTTTATTCTTGCGCTTTGTCTGCTGGTACTGGTCAGCGGCACTGCACTCTCGCCCCTGGTCAACATGCTGGCAGTGGAATCCAAAACCTGGGTAGCCCAGCAGTGTGCCAGCTGGATCCTGCTGATATGCGGCATAAGCCTGGGTAGCACCCTGCGCCGCGTGCGGACATGGTCACCCGCCATGTTTGTCCCAGGATTACTCAAACGCCACGCCTGGGCAGCGCTTGCGCTGACCGTGCTGCTCTGGTTGTTCTATGTCATCCCCATGGTGCTCACCGACACCCTGGCAGGTTTCCCCGTGTCCCTGTCCCTGCTGCTTGGCGTCGCGGCAATGTTGATGGCGACTGGCATCTTTAAGCGAATTGCCTTTGCCTGGCTACTGTTTGTTCCGGTTGTGCTGTCAGATCAATGGCGCGAAATGGCGCTTGCCGCACTTCTGCACCCGGCAGCCGAACTCGTGACGTTGCTACTGACCGGGCTGTTTGCCGCGGTGTTGCTCAATCGATACCCCGCCATGTCCGGTGATGTCAGCACGGTGGGTGACGTTAACAACAAACTGCCGAGGCGCAGCCTGGTCCCAACGCTATTTTACGCCATGCCGCTGGTTGCAATGTCTGCCTCTCGCGCCTTTCAGGCGACGTTTAACCATAGCCGGCAACAGGCCTGGATTAGTGCTGGCGCCTGCCTGTTGCTGGTCAATTTTGTCAGTCTGGTCTTTTATCTTTTGGGCGGCGGCGAGCCCTCTACGTTTGTCATGATCAGTGCAGCAATGTGTGGAATATTCGCAGTCTCGGCGCCACTCACCTTCCGATTCCTGTTTGATGACTCCAGGGAGTTACTGTGGCTCGCTGCAGTGTTTGATGCCAGGCAGACCCAGATTCATCGCTCGCTACTGTCACTGCAGCGGCCAGCAATCCGCCTGTGTCTGCTCAATACCATCCTCATCATGCTGCTGTCACAAGTTGCTTACGACAACACGTTGCTCGGTATTGCGCTCACCATGATGATCATGGCACCGGCTGGTGGCACCCTTCTGTTGGCAACCAGCCTTGTGCTGGCACCCAGAGAAAAACAGTGGCAGTCGGGTGCCGAGTTCCTGTTTGGCATTTTCATGTTGATGCAGATGCTACTTTTGGCCAGCGTTGCGGTTGTTTTGCCTGTCTCGCTTGGACTGATACCTGGCGTCGTCACCGGGCTCGTCATTGCGGTTGTGCTGACACTGCTGGTAGCCCGCGTCGCTGGCGTGTTGCTGGCACGCAGATTATGGCTCGCCTGACAGTTCAGAACGCCATATGACAGCGGTGAGATTCATTTTAGATCTTGCGACTACATGACTGCGACAGGTTTTGTCGCAGTCATGTCATCGATGCATTCAGGGGCTATTCAAGGGCTATTCAGAGCCCAAGCACCATTTTTGCCATGATATTGCGCTGAATCTCGTTTGAACCCGCGTAAATGGACGCCTTACGTGTGTTGAAATAGGCTGGCGCAGCGACACCGGCATAGTCCGGCCCAATCGGTTCAACATTAAGCCCCTTCGCCGGCCCTGGATTAAAGAACGGCACGGCATAGTTACCAACAGCTTCCAGCACGAGCTCGGTTAGTTCCTGCTGTATTTCGGTTCCCCGGCACTTTAACAGTGACGATTCTGGTCCCACGTTGCCCCCGGTAGCGATACTGCTGAGA
>CAYGNA010000464.1:0-3454 GCA_964351065.1 uncultured Pseudomonadales bacterium | reverse complement strand
ATCAATTTCATGAATTAAAGGTCCATGTTGCACTGCAATACGTAAACTACGCAACTTTCCCATGACCCGTCCGGGAGGACACAATGTTCAATCTGCTCAAACTGGGCCTGCACTTCACGCATTCTGCCTATGGTGCGCTTGACCCCATGGTGCTGGAACTCATTCGCACTGAGCGCCTGATGCGGCAGGCAGCAGAAAAGAAACTGGAAGAACCGCAAAACCTGACCACCGAACAGGACGAGGACATTACTCCCGACCAGAAAGCCGCCTGAATCTGGTTCTTTGCAGCGGGGCCTTCACCCCGCTGCACTTGCTTTCCCTGTTCTTGCTTCGCGGTTACCATACCCAACCGCTGCAACCTGACCTCGCGCAATGACCAACTCGGCGTCGATGACGACCTGGGAGATGTACCGATCGCTGCTGTTTTCGGTCTATCTACCATCTTTCTTTATGTCCATCTGCCAGGGCAGCGTGCTGCTGGTGCTGCCACTATTTGCCCTTGATCTGGGCGCCAGTGCTGGCATTGCGGCGTTTGTTTTTGCCTTGCGCGGGCTTGGCAACATGGCTGTAGACGTGCCCGCCGGGTTCGCCGCGGCCCGATTGGGTGACAAGTACACCATGCTGGTTGGGGTCGGCTTGATGGCTGTGACCGGTTTTCTCGCCAGCCAGGCACAAAGCGGCATGCAACTGGCCGCAGCCGCATTCTTTTTCGGCGGTGCCATGTCCACCTGGCTGCTTGCCCGGCTCACACACATCAGTGAGGCTGTGCCTGTGCACCATCGCGGCAAGGCGATTTCGACCATGGCCGGCCTGCAGCGATTCGGTAACCTGCTGGGTCCTGTGGCCAGTGGTTTTGTCGCCAGCCAGTTCGGGTTTGACTACGTGTTTATTGGCATCGCCTGTATAGCAACCCTCTCGTTTGTAATCGTTATCTTTGCCGTGCCGGAGAACAAGAAGGGGCAACACGAAGATTCTCCGGGTATTTTCCACCTGGTACCGCACATCGTTAGGGCCCACAAACGTGTTTTCGCGACTGCCGGCGTTGCTGTGCTGTTGCTCACCGTACTGCGCGCGGGTCGGCAACTACTGATTCCCTTGTGGGGCGAGGCAATTGGTCTGGATGCGGCAGACATTGGTCTGGTTGCGGGCGCCGCCGCCGCCATAGACATGACCATGTTTCCTCTCGCTGGCTATGCCATGGACAACTGGGGCCGCAAATATGCAGCCGGTGCCTGTCTTGTCATCCTGTCCCTCGGTATGCTGGCAGTGCCCTTCGCCGACAGTTTCCTGACACTCACCGTCGCTGCAATGCTCGCGGGCCTGGGTAATGGGCTCGGCAGCGGTATCAACATGACGCTGGGCGCAGACTTCGCGCCGTCAAATGCCCGGGGTGAATTCCTTGGCGTCTGGCGCCTGATGGGGGATTCAGGATCATTCGCCGGGCCCATGCTCATGGGGTATGTTGCAAGTACAGTCGCCCTGTCCGGTGCACTGTTTGTGACCGCGGGGCTTGGCGCCTGCGGTGTGGCGATTATCGTCCTGTTCGTTCGCGAAACCCTGGAGACGCACCAAAACTGATGAAGCCACTCCACTACTATTTTACCGGCACGGGCACCTGGTTTTTGGCATTTGGCATCCAGTCTGTTGTCTTTACCTGGCTGGTCACAATTGTGCTGAACGAGACCCCCGACAAGGTTGGCCTCGCCCAGATGGCGCTCCTACTGCCAAGTATGTTGTTCATGCTTGTCGGGGGTAGTCTTGCAGACCACTTCGGCGGCCGGCGCCTCGCCATGCTGGGTCAGACCGCAGCGTCATTCGCACCACTCTACCTGACTGCTGTTGTGGTGCTCGACCAATTGACGTTTAGCAAATTAATTATCTTTGCCGTGATGATGGGTATCGCCCAGGCGATGGTGACACCGGCCAGGGACGGTCTGCTGGCACTGGTCGCTGGTGGGCAGATCCAGCGGCGGGTACTGCAAACCAGCATGATTCAGTTTGGTCTGCAGATGGTAGGTTTTATCATCGCATCAAACGCTGATACCACCGGCGCTGTGGTGATTCTGCTGTTGCAGTCGGCAATTCTCGCCAGCGGGGTTTTTGCTTACTACCGACTGGACGTTCCCTATCTACCACCACAGCGACATCATCTAGGGCTCGCGACACAATTGCGCCAGTCGATTGTTGAAGGTTTCCGGAGCGTGCGGGCGTCCCCACTCATGTCAGCAGTGGTTCTCCAGAATTGTGCGATGGGCATCTTTTTTATGGGTTCATACATCGTGACCCTGCCGCTTGTCGTCCGGGACGTCTATGGCGGCTCTTCGAAGGAACTCGCCTGGATGAATGCAGCCAACTCATTGGGTCTGGTCCTGATGATCCTGTTGATGCTCCGATTTGGGGAGATACTGCGCAAGGGCCGCGCGCTGCTGGCCGCGCACTTTGTGGGTTCCCTGATGCTTGCCAGTGCAGGTCTTGGGCTGGGTTTTGCCAGCGTGATTGTTTCCATTTTCGCCTGGGGCATGTGTGGCGGTATTGCCATGACCATGTCACGCACCATCATGCAGGAACAGTCGCCACCAAATCAGCGCGCCAGGATGATGGCGTTCTTTTCGTTTTCGTTTATGGGCGCCGGTCCACTGGGTGCTGTGTTCAGCGGTTACATGTGCCGGTGGTTTGGTCCATCCAACGCACTCATCATATCGTCTACCCTGATGCTGGTCGTGATTGTCACGATGATCACCCGATCCAACTTGTGGAAGGCCACAACGTCGGTGACTGCAGTGGAGAATTCAACAAAGAGTGCAGTGGGAAGCGCCGTTGACTAGCCAGCTCATTGATTTTGCAATGCGCCATGAGAACCTCGTCGTCATCACCGGCGCGGGCTGCAGTGTCGCCTCAGGCATACGCACCTATCGTGACGCCGAGACAAACTGGCAGCGGAGCACACCAATCCAGCATCAGGATTTTGTGACCCGCGCCACGAGCCGCCAGCGCTACTGGACCCGCAGCTTTGCCGGCTGGCCACCGGTCCGTGACGCCGCGCCCAACGAGACGCATCACGCCCTTGCTGCATTGGAGGCCGCAGGACATATCTCTTTGCTAATCACCCAGAATGTGGATCGCCTGCATCAGAAAGCGGGTCACCAGCGTGTTGTCGACCTGCATGGCAGACTGGACCAGGTTGTCTGCCTGTCCTGCGGCACGACGACATCGCGGCAATCAATGCAGGAGCGACTTGAAGAAGCCAATCCTGAGATGCCACCAACCGCTCTCGCGCTGACCCCGGACGGTGATGCCGACGTTGATGAGTCTGCGATAGCGCGCTTTACCGTGCCGGACTGCCTGGCTTGCGGTGGTCTGCTGAAACCCGACGTGGTGTTCTTTGGCGGCTCAGTCCCAAGAGATGTGGTCAATACCGCCGCTGACGCCATCGACGCTGCCGACGCACTGGTGC
>CAYGNA010000463.1:0-3457 GCA_964351065.1 uncultured Pseudomonadales bacterium | reverse complement strand
TCTCTGGCAGGAATGCGCGCAAGGGCAGTTTCAATCAATGCCCGGTCCAGATGCCCCCAATGTACAAAGTGGTTCGCCGTGGGTGATTTTGCTTCATAGGTCGCCAGCACCCGCTCTCGAAGCGCCTGCGGGTCGCTGATTTCCGCCAATCGTGCGTCTACCAGGTGACGGCGACGCTGGCGAAAAGCTGGGGTAAACAGGTCATCTGGGCCGCGCTGGAACGGATTGATGAACACACCTTTCAATGGGTAAAAAATGACATCCCAGAAAGCCAGCCCAAACAGACCGGGAAAGAGCGTGTTCTCAACGTAGAAAGCCTCGCCTTCCTCGGCCAGAATGCGTCTCACCTGTTCCTCAACCCGAACACCCTGCGCCTGGGGAATAGTTATCGAATTGATGGCCACCGTCTGGTTATCGGCTGCAATTGGTCTTGCCAATCCCATTTTTTTTGCCAGACGTGTGCCGAAGCTTGCCCCAAACTCGAATTCAGCCTCATCCAGCGGGTCAGCGCAGATCTGGTCACAAAGCTCCAGGGCTGCCGCCATCTCGAACCGTGCTGCCAGGATGCGTGCGGTACGTTCCCGCGCCGGCGGAAATGCAGGAATACGATGGTATATCTCAAGCGCGGAGTCATGTTCCCCCAGTCGTTCCAATTGTCTCGCAATCCGGTTCTGGAGCCGCGCTGCGCGACGGGCATTGGTGGCGTGTTCAGATAATGGTACCTGCACTGCCAACGCCATGAGGTCAGAGGCGTGCGCAGCCGGGACAACGTCATGCGACAGTGCGCTGAGTGCATAGATTGTCATCGCCTCCTCCATCACCGTGCGGCTCGGAAAAGCACCACCCTCGACATCTATTGCATAAGATTCGTAAGGTGTAATACCCAGGTCGTTCAGCACAAATTCTGTCAGCCCCTGGTAGGGATTACCGAAAAACAAGATCCGGAAGGCATCCAGACAGGCGAGTCCCACTGGACGAACTATTGTGCAGGGCATGGCTGCAAGGGCATCGGCCGGGCTCAACAAACGGGACAATTCGGCGAGCAACTGCTCCCGTCGCATACTCCTGTTGCACGGGGCCGGCATTTGGCCCAGAAGTTCGCTGCGAGTCAGCAGGGAGAGGAGTACAGACGTATCCTCGTCTTCCGCAAAATCAACGTAACCCGCGATGACAAGTTCATCAATTACTGACTGCAGGTCTTCAATCTCCGAATAATCCAGCTTGTCAACGCGGAAAACTGGCCCTTTGCGGCTGCACAGGCGCACATAGAGCCGCGCGGCGTCCTGCGAGAGTTGCTGGAACCCCAAGCGCCAGGTGCTTTCTTCAGGGCTTAACAGGTGCGCATAACGTGCTGCTACAAAATCCAGCAGCAGATTGAAGTTATCGAGATAGTAGCCAACAGGAAGTGGTCCGACCATGCAGTCGGATATTAACTGTATTTATATACAGGATCAACGTATCTCAGCGACCCGGCTATAGCGCTGTTCTGTACCCGTCAGGGGATCAACCTGAAGCATCGCCGAGCGCGAAGGAAACGAAACCAGGCGCACCTGGCTGTCACCACCTACAAAACGCAATTCATCTCCTGCAAGGGTATAAGGTACTGGTAACGCACTACCCACCTGGACTGTGGCATCGGTATATAAAACCGTGACAGGAAAACCTGAGAGGTTCGTCGTCCATTTACCCAGGATGTCTGTTGCCGGCTCTACCCGCAACGTCGAACAACCACCCAGGATTAGCAAGATCAGAAGACAGGCAGCGTTTCGGATGTAGGTAGACATGATCGTCCCTCTTTGCAATTGGCTCTGGCTGAGTATGCCATAATACCGCCCATGACTATTGAAAACGAAGATGATCTGCGTGCCCTGCGTACTATCGGCAGGATAGTGTTCGAAACACTCATGTTGATGAAAGATTCACTCGAACCTGGCATCACCACGTTTGAGCTGGATGCCATCGGCGCCGCCAATCTCGCCCGGTATGGTGCAAGGTCCGCGCCCAGGCTCTCGTACGATTTTCCAGGTGATACCTGCATCAGCATTAACAGCGAGGCAGCCCATGGCATACCGGGCCCCCGCAGGGTCGAGAGCGGTGACGTTGTGAACATCGATGTCTCAGCAGAGTTGGATGGCTACTTTGGCGACACAGGTGCCACCTTCCTGGTACCACCCATTGATCCGCGGATTGAGTACTTGTGCCAGTCGACGCGCAAGGCCCTGAACGACGCAATGGGCGCAGCGCGCGCCGGTGCGAAGCTAAACCAGATAGGACGCACTATAGAACGTGTCGCCAAACGTGCCGGGTTTGTGACGTTAAGGGATCTGGGCAGTCACGGCGTTGGGCGCACCCTGCATGATGAACCCCACTTTATTCCCAACTTTCACGACAAGACCGATCAACGCAGACTGACAGAGGGACAGGTCATTACAATTGAACCCTTCCTGTCAACGGCCGCAGAACAAACAGTGACCGCGCCAGACGGCTGGACCCTCGACACAGGGGCAGGCAACTTCTCCGCACAATACGAGCACACGATGGTCATCACAAAAGGCAAACCTCTTGTGATGACCAGACTCTAGCTATAGCACCAGATTACTCGATGGTAGGCGTCGCTGCTGACACATGTTGGCTCAGCCGCACGGCACCCAACATCGGCATCAGCAGCACACCAAACAGCAACACACTCACCCCACAAAGCACGAGCAACGTTGCCTGCATGCCAACAGCATCAATCAGAAATCCCACAACGGGACCCGTGACAATGTAAACGCCTCGAAACATAAACGACGTCATCGAGTTTGCAGTAGAACGAAACGCACTCGGCACTCGCCGGTTCAGGGCATCCGTCAGGATCACCTGGTTGATGCCACGGCTGATAAAGAACACAAAACTCAGTGCAATCCCGAGGATACCACCGGTTAAGGCCATACCCATGTAACCAACAACCGGCAGAACGCCCATCACCACCAGTACAGGTACTGCGCCAAAGCGATCTTCCAGCGGAATCGTAAGCCGTGTTGCAATTGCAAACAGGAAACTCTGCGCAGCCCACAGAATGCCAAACAACGTCAGCGGTACACCCTGCATCGACCAGTACGGCTGTAACATCCAAACAACATAAAACGTCATGAGACTGAAGAATGTAATGTTGAGGCATATCATCCGTAGCAATCTGTCAGACACCAGTAGATGCCCAACAACCTGTTTGAGGTTTGCAACGTGCTGACCCCCTTCCATGCGCACAAATGGCGCCTCGGTTAACAACAACGCCAGCGCCAATGGGCACCAGGCAAAAAGAGCATTGGCAATGACAATCGCATCAAACGAGTAGATCACCAGCACACCCGCAAGCAGCGCCGCGCACCCTTCCCCGCAGCTCTTGATGAATCTCATGTTCGCGATACCACGCGTTTTCTCGCCAGGACTCATTTGAAGTGCTTCCTGCGTATCGTAG
>CAYGNA010000462.1:0-3466 GCA_964351065.1 uncultured Pseudomonadales bacterium | reverse complement strand
CCTTCTGCGTAATCGATTCGGACCAGCGTCAAGCAGCGCTTGCAGGTTTACCGGCAGACGCCCGCAATTCCTGGCGCCGACAGATTGTTGAGTTGTTGAGCTCTGCGGGTGGCGATGATCCAGCGCTGCGGGAAACCGCTCTTCAACTCGCACAACTCCCGGCCGACGTTGAAACCCTCGGCCGCCTCCTTGAGGTTGGGCGGGCACTCAATCGCCGGTATCGCCGGACCGAGGCACAGGCCAGCTTTCAGGCGATTATTGATTCCATCAGCCCGGAGACTGACCCCGACGACCCGGTTGTTGGTGTGTTTGTTGACGCGGTGCATGCGTTTTGTCGCTACGTCACTGGTAATGAAGAAATCGACTGGATGCTTGAGGCGGTCGGCCGAGCCATCGCCTATGCCGACCTGGCTGGCACCCTTCAAGTTGCGGACCTGCTCAGGCTCAATCAGGCCATGTTTTTCTGGTGGCAGGGTGCCCATCAGCAGTCCGTTGACCTGTTCGAGCATACCTGGGCGCGGGTTGAGGCGCGCGACGATGATTCCGTCATGCGGACCGCGGTTCACTTGCGCATGTTTTTTCTCTGGCAGCAGGGCCGGTTTGGTGAAGTTGTTGCGGTCTATGAACAACATCGGCCATTGCTGATTCGATACCCAAGGAGCCAGTCGCCCATCCTGGTAACGTCGATGCTGGGTAACTGTTATGTCTGGCTGGGCCAGGTGAGTATGGGAATGGGGCTCATGAACGGCCAATACGAGCAGTGCCAAAGACTGGGGCAGTCGCTGGGTGCGCTCCAGGTTGCCTGTGGCCTCGGCATGTCATTTATCGACCTTGGCCAGCCAGAGCGTGCCATTGATATCATCAGGGATACGCTTGCCACCCACCGCGAGTTTGCCACGCCACAAGTGTTGGCCGGTTGCCATGGCAATATGGCGTTGGCTTATGCAGTGCTGAAGGATCCGTCGCGGTCGCTTGAGGAGTGGAATCACCAGGCGGCGCACCTGGCTACCGCGCAAGCCCCCTGGCCCAAACTACTTGTTGCGTTGCTGGATGCTTACCCGTCAGACGACCTGCCGGAGTCGCTGTTGGATTCTGTCAGGCGCGTCGTTGAACGTATCGACACGATTGAGGTGGTTCGGGAGCGGGGACTGGTTATGGTGCTTGAGGCAATCGTACTGAGCCAGCACGAAAACAAGCCCGAAAGTGCTGCTGCAAGGCTTGAGGCTGCAGTCGACCAACTCGAGCAGTCCGGTGACCTGATCGAGCGAGCCAAGACACAGTTTCGGTTATCCCGGGTGCGGCTTTCGCTTGGTCAGGCAGTTGCGGCGAGCGAGGCCGCCAGCGAGGCTGCCAGTTTCCTTGAACCACTCAGTCCGGCACTAATCCCGGAAGACCTGATGGCGCAACTTGATGCCGACTTTGAGCATCTCGACCTGTCCCGCGAGATTGAGGCACTTAACCGGGAGATCGTGGGCATTCGTGACTACCGTCAACTGGTACAGCGTCTGCTGGCCAGGATCAACCAGCTCACCGGTGCGGAGCGTGGTGCATTGTTTGATGTTGTGGATGGGGAGGCGGTCCTCACGGCCGCGGTGGTGTTGACGAAGGACGATGTCGAGAGCGACGAGTTCGGGCAGGCCCGCGTGATGATCCAGCGGGCCGCAGCAAGTGGTCAGCCTGAAATCTACGAACGGGACGAACTGGCCGGGCTGGATGAACAGGACCAGCAGCACGCGTCCATGCGTTCCGGTTTTTGTCTGCCCATGTACCTTGGCGACCGTGTGGTTGGTGTTCTCTACCACGACAACTGTCTGCTGCAGGGCCGTATCAGTGAGGCGGATTTCCCGGCATTGCTGCCGTTGGTTGGACTTGCTGCAATTGCGATTGATAACGCGCGTGCTTATGAAGAAATCCAGCGCCTGAACAAGCAGCTTAACCGCGAACGGGACTACTACCAGAAAGAACTGGAAGCGGACCAGCACACAAGCAATTTTATTGGTAACAGCACGGCAATGCGCAAAGTGTTTGGCCGTATTACTCAGGTCGCAAGCAGCAACGCGACAGTGCTCGTGCTGGGCGAAACAGGCGTTGGCAAGGAGCACGTGGCCAGGGCCATCCACGAGGCCAGTGATCGCCGGCAGGCGCCTTTTGTTCGCGTTGACTGCAACAGCCTGTCGGAGTCGCTGATCAGCAGCGAAATGTTTGGCCATGAGAAAGGCGCGTTCACTGGCGCGCTGCAGCGACGCATCGGGCGTTTTGAGCTGGCCGACGGTGGTACCCTGTTCCTGGATGAGATCGGCAATCTGTCTGCTGAAATACAGGCGGCCCTGTTACGCGTTTTGGAGACGCGCGAGTTCCAGCGCGTCGGCGGGAATGCTGACATACGGTCGGACTTCCGGCTCATCACGGCAACCAATGAGGATTTGGCGGTGCGGGTCAGGGAAGGTACCTTCCGGCAGGACCTGTTCTACCGGCTGAATGTTTATCCCATACAGGTGCCGCCGCTGCGGGACCGTCGCGACGACATACCGCTCCTCGCCCACTATTACCTGGCGCAGTTCAGCGCGGAAGCGGGTAAAAAGGTTGACCGCATTGATGCGGCCTCCCTTGATCGATTACAGGCATACGATTGGCCGGGCAACGTGCGGGAATTAAAGAACCTGATTGAGCGGGCGGTGTTGCTTAGCACGGATACTTATTTGCTGCTCCCGGAGTTCGGTGCAGAACCAGCTTCTGAAACCTTGCACGATGACATGACACTCGCTGAACTGGAGCGACAACATATCCTGCAAACGCTCGGGCGAACGGGTGGCAAGATAGATGGTCGCGGTGGCGCCGCTGAACGATTGGGTCTGCATCACAACACACTACGCTCCCGCATGAAGAAGCTGGGCATTGTCCGCAACGCGGGGTCGGCTTACGTGCACAAAGAGGCCTGAGTCCCGCCGCCCTGGCAGGATAAGTCACTTTTCGCAATTGGCATGGTAAGTGCTTTTCATGCGGAGGGCGCCGCAACGATGGCGTTCGATGCCTGGACCTGAGCGAGGATCCTGTTTTGGCGAAACCACTGAGAGTTGGACTCTTGGGTGCAGGGCCAATCGCCTATGCACATATGGCCGCATACCTGGAGTACCCAGATCAGGTCCGGTTGACAGCCGTGTGTGATCTGAATCTTGCCGCGGCAGAAACCTATGCAAAACAGGTCGGCGTCCCTGCGGTTTATTCAGACGTTCACGAGATGCTGCGTCGCGCCGACATTGATGCCGTGGACATCTGCAGTCGCCACGACCTGCATCCGTCGCAGGCAATCGCCGCTGCTGAAGCAGGTAAACACCTGCTGTGCGAGACCGCGATGGCGCCTACCCTGTCAGGATGCCAGTCGATGATTGATGCGGCTGATGCGGCCGAGGTTACGCTGATTAATGACCAACAGATGCTCTTCTCCCGCACCGCCAAGGCCAACAAC
>CAYGNA010000461.1:0-3471 GCA_964351065.1 uncultured Pseudomonadales bacterium | reverse complement strand
GGTGCCCAGGCGTAAACGAGTACCTTCTTGCCAAGCAGGGACGACAGTTTGAAGGGTTTGCCTTCGAGATCAGGCAGCGTCATTTCTGGCGCATCAGCTGTAACCAGGGCGCGGCCACCAATCGATTCAGGCCCCAGGGCGTAGAGGCCTGCGGCAGGTTCTTCGACCAGCGGCAGGTTCATCGCGTCAGCAACTTGCTGGATGTCCAGCATATCGCCGTCGCGCGTCGGCAGTGGAATGCAAACATCACCTTTACAGGCGCCTTGTGGTTTTACCAGCCAACCAGTACCAGCTTCAAATTCACTGACATCAATAGATAGTGACTTCAACAACATAACGCTGTCTCCAGGGTAGGTAGAATCATCCTAACATGGTCGCATATTGCTCGGGCAAGGTGTCCTTGACTGCCTATCTCGGCTTCGGACGCTTTGTTGGGATAGCGTTTACGGGATCATCCGGCCAGGGATGTTTCGGATAACGGCCGCGCATTTCCTTTTTGACGTCATTGTAGGCATTGCGCCAGAAGGCGGCGAGGTCCTGGGTCACCTGCAACGGACGCCCGGCTGGTGACAGCAGGTGAACCAGCAGCGCGACCTTGCCATTGGCGATGCGTGGTGATTCTTCGACACCAAACATCTCCTGCAGCTTCACGGCAAGTACCGGCGGGTTTTTCAGATAGTCGAGCAAATAGTTGGAGCCGGTCGGCACTTCATATCGCTCCGGTGCCAACAGGTCCAGTTTCTGTTGCGCCTGCCAGTCGAGCAGCGACTGCAGTGCACCCTTAAGATCAATGCGTTTCAGGTCCGCCTGACGCCGAACAGGATCGAGGTATGGGCCAAGCCAGTCATCCAAGGTTGCAAGCAGGTTGTCATCGCTGATGTCTGGCCATGCAGTCGCATCAACAGAGCGCAGCAGCAACACACGTGCCTGCCATTGTCGAAGCGCCGGCGTCCAGGGTAACGAATTCAGCCCTTGCTCACGCAACTGGTTCACTAAAGCAATCCGTTTTGCTTCTGCAGGAATATCGTCCAGCGGTTTGCTCGAAAGTAGCAGCGCGCCTATCTGGACTCGGCGTTCTGCAATAAACCTGTCCGCTTTCTTATCCCACTCAACCGTCTCACTGGCTCTGGCAAGATGGGACAGCGGCCCATCAAACAGCGCCGCATTCAGCGGTGCCGCAGATCGAATCATGTCGCCCTTGCGCCGGGCGATCCCGCCCACTTCTGCGACTACCAGCCAACGGTGTTTCGACAGGTAACCGGCATCCGGCAGGTTTGCACTGCGACCATTGGCAAGCTGGTAACCGCCGGCATGACGTTTGCGGGCAACCCTGTCCGGATAGGCACAGGCCAAGAGGTAACCATGCGCATCTTCAGCGGATACAGTCGTTGGAGAGGCGTTCGAGCCAATTGATATGCGGCTCATGTCAGCAATATAGCGAGCAGCCAGCTCCCGTGTTCGTTTCACCCAGCCGCGATGCCCCTGCCCACCACTCAGCAGTTCCAGTCGTGCAGACATGTCGGGGTTGTCCTGCCCCAATGGGTCGCGATCAGAAAGTACTGCAGCAAGATCGGCTGCCAGCGGCAGTTGGTCAGCCCAGGCACCAGCAATCAGCAGGTGCGCCAGGCGTGGATGCACGGGCAGGGAAGCCATCGCCGCGCCATGCGGCGTCAATCGATTATTATCAACAGCGCCAAGAAACACCAGCAGTTCAACTGCCTGCTGCCAGGCGCCGGCGGGAGGCACGTCCAGCCAGTCCAACTGAGCGGGATTATCAATACCAAACGCAAACAGCTGAAGCGCCAGCGGGGCAAGATCAGCGTTCAATATTTCCGGTTCACTGTGTGGTGCAAGTTGATCCTGCTGGCCGCTGGCCCACAGGCGGTAACATCGACCAGACCTCTGTCGCCCTGCCCGACCCGCACGCTGCACACTTGATGCACGCGAGATTCGCCGCGTCTGCAACCGGGTCATGGCATTGGCTGGGTCAAAAACAGGCGCTCGAACCAGCCCGCTGTCTACCACAACATCAACACCTTCTATCGTCAGACTGGTTTCAGCGATATTGGTCGCCAGTACAATCTTGCGGCATCCGGATGCCACGGGCGCAATCGCTGCCTGTTGCGCTGCCATCGACAGGTTGCCATACAGGGGATGAACGCTAACGCCTGCCGGAAGCCCTGTCAGTGCTTCTGCGACACTGGTGATTTCACCCTGTCCGGGCAGGAACACGAGGATACTGCTATCCGGGTTTTCGCCAAGCGCACGTCGCACGGTCTCTGAGGCGCGTTGTGCAATACGATCACCAGGAGCACTGGCACCGGTATAGGTGACATCAACCGGATACAGCCTGCCTTCACTTTCGAGCGCTGGCGCCCGCAAAAGATCAGCGACGCGCGCCATATCCAGCGTCGCTGACATCACCAGTAGCTTCAGCGGATTGGTCTCGCGAAATATCCCGCGACTGTGCAGGCACAAGGTCAGCGCGAGATCTGAATCCAGGCTGCGTTCGTGAAACTCATCAAAAATGACCAGCCCAATGCCCTCAAGGGACGGATCATCAGCCAGCATCCGGGTGAACACGCCCTCGGTGACGACTTCAATTTTGGTGCGGGCACTAACGCGTGTCTCGAGGCGCATGCGGTAACCCACGGTATCGCCCGGCGACTCTCCCAGCAGGCTCGCCATGCGGTGCGCAGCCGCCCGAGCCGCGATGCGCCGCGGTTCAAGCATGACAATCTTCTGGTGACCGAGCCAGGGTTCTGCGATCAGTGCCAGCGGGACCGCGGTGGTCTTGCCAGCGCCGGGCGGCGCCATTAATACGGCTTCGTCCCCTATACGCAGCTTATCCAGCAGGGCGGGCATTATTTCATCAATGGGGAGTCCTTGCGCCTGCATGCTGGTGCCTGAAATGCTATCGCTTGAGAAACCTTTAGCGGGCGTTCTTCCAGTATTCGTCTTTCAAAAGTCGCTTGTAGAGCTTGCCTGTTGGGTGACGCGGTAGTTCTGCCATAAAGTCGATGGAGCGCGGACACTTCATATGCGCAATCTTGCTTCTGACCCAGGCCAATAGTTCTGCTTCCAGGGCAGGTCCGGCATCTGCCATATCTGCTGGTTGCACCACGGCTTTGACCTCTTCACCAAACTCTTCATTGGGAATGCCAAACACTGCAACATCCGTGATTTTTGGATGTGTGATCAGCGCGTTTTCTGCTTCCTGGGGGTAGATGTTAACGCCACCCGAGATAATCATGAATGACTTACGATCAGTCAGGAACAGGTACCCCTCGTCATCCAGGTAGCCGATATCACCCAACGTGGACCAACCCGCTGCTGTCCGGCTGGCCGCCGTCTTGTCCTGGTCACCCAGGTACTCAAACTTGCCGCCGCCTTCAAAAAAGACGCCCCCGGATTCACCCGTTGGCAGTTCGTTGCCATCATCATCCAGGATATGGATCGAGCAAGGCCCCG
>CAYGNA010000460.1:0-3486 GCA_964351065.1 uncultured Pseudomonadales bacterium | reverse complement strand
AAAGATTCTCACGCGGATTCAGACACATACCGATTTCAGTCGCACAAGTGTGGGCTAAATCGCATCTCTCGCCTTGGCCACAGTCGTACGCCCGTGTTCGCAGAAAGCGGACGGTTCCTTAAGTCTGATTTCAGTGTGTGTCCCTGTTTCAACCTGGGTGACATCGGCGGCTGCACTTGTTAAGAAACACTGGCCCCGGCAAACGAATTTGTTATCCTGCCAGTCGTCCTATTCCGGTGTCCACTTATGACAGACCCTCTTTTTTCAGGCCTCAAAGTGATCGATTGTGCCACCGTCATTGCAGCACCTGCTGCCGCGATGATGCTCGCAGATTACGGTGCCGATGTGATCAAGATCGAGCAACCCGGCGGTGGCGACATGTTACGTATGTTGTCTGATATCTCAACGACCCCCTACGCGGACAACAACTGGTTCTGGAACCTGGATGGCAGGAACAAACGAAGCCTGGCGGTTGATCTCAAAACAAGTGAGGGCATCGCTATTCTGCGCAAGCTCGTTTCAGCGTGTGACGTCTTTATCACCAATCAGCCCTACTCGGTGCGAGAGTCTCTAGGCATTACCTTTGAGGACCTTAAACCCCTGAATGAGCGCATGATCTACGCATCGCTAACGGCGTATGGTGAGAAAGGGCCGGAAAAATACCGTAAGGGTTTTGACCAGCTTGCCTATTGGGCGCGCAGCGGACTCATGGACCTGATGCGGGCGCCCGGCACCAAACCAACCCAGGGTCTGCCGGGGATGGGGGACCATCCAACCGGGGTCGCACTCTACGCGGGTATTGTCACCGCATTACTTCACCGCGAGCGCACCGGTGAAGGCGGAATGGTTCAGACATCGCTGCTCGCCAATGGCCTGTGGTCAGCGTCCGGGATCGCGCAGGGTGCTTTTGCTGGCGGCGATATGGCCTCCTATCGTGCGCTGAATGCCGTTGACAGCGCCATGATGCGGCCCTATCAAACCCAGGATGGACGCTGGCTGCAGTTCAACATGGTTCGCAATGAAGAGTTGCTGAGTCTGCTATTCATCGCGCTTGATGCGTCGGAACTCCTGTCCGATGAGCGTTTTGCTACCCTTGAGCTGATGTTTGAGAATCGCAAAGCGCTCGGTGATGCACTGCAAGCGATTGTGCAAACCCGTGATGCATCGACGTGGATGTCCGTCTTTGAAGAATTCGATTTACCCATCAACCTGATCGCAATTATCGAAGACCTGATGGACGACGAACAGATTCGGCAAAATAGCATGTGTATTGATGTCGATGATTCAGTCATGGACACGCCACGTTTGATCCGGCATCCGATACAGATATCCAGCGTACAGCCGGTGGACGTCCGTCAGGCCCCCGGGCTCGGTGAACATTCCGCTGAAGTGCTGCGCGAGCTTGGTTATACCGATGATGAGATAGCCAGCCTTATCGCGAGCCGCGCGGTCGATAGCTTATGAGCCGACCGCTTGGCGACTAGCGCGGCACCGGCTCGGCCGCGGCATCCGCAATCTCCTGCACCGCCGCCAAAAATTCCTCGCGGGTTTTAGTCGCGTGCGCCTCGATCAAACGCCGTGCGGCTTCGTTGAAGCCGAGTGAAGCTAGAATCTCTTCGTTAGCCTCCCCGAGTATCGGCGGATCTCCCTTGACGCTGCCTGGCGTCTCCGACAACCTGACGACGTTACCCACTGTTTTCACAACGCCGGCACCGGTCACATTGATATCAGTCAGATAGTCGTTTTCGATGTTCTGTGGATCTTCCAGCACTTCGCTCCAGTTGCGGACGCGTTCCCAGATAATCTCCGGTTGGGTATACAGAAACGCCGACCACTCGTCAGTCGACTTAGCGGCAAAAGCCTCGGCCAGTATAGCCCTGACTTCATTTGTGTCTGCCTCACTGAGGCCCTCGCCGAGCCGCTGGCCGGGTGTCTGGAACCGCGGGTCGAGCGATAACATCAGCACGTCTGCAAAGATGCAAAAGGCGTCCCAGCTTTCCTGATCCATGACCTGGGCGAGCATGATGTGGCCATCGTCTTTGGTTCGGTACACCCCGTAAAAGCCGCGAATATTAGGATGATGATTGCCATCGCGCGTGAGTGAAGCGCCGGTCATCGCGGTATGCGTCAGCTCCCATTGCTGCAGCCAGAGGGTTGCGCCTAGTGCGCTGGTCTGAACCCGCTGGCCGCCGCCGTAGCGTGCGCGGGAGAAAAGGGCGGTCATTACCCCGAGCGCGAGCTGCATGGCGCCCGCGGTATCAATCACAATTGCCCCTGGCAGGCTGGGTTCCCTGTCGTCATAACCGGTGTGATGAACCAGTCCGCCACGGCTTGAGGCGACGCCGTCCAGCATGGCCTTGCCGGCATCAGGCCCCTTCGGGCCGAACCCGTTGACGGAGGCAAAAACCAGATCTGGATATCTCGCGTGAAGGGTGTCGTATCCCAGCCCGAGCTTGATGAGCGCGGCTTCCCGATAGTTGGTGAGGAACACATCTGCCGTCGCCAGCAGCGCATGGACTACGCTTGCGCCTTCATCAGTATTCAGATCGACACAAACGGAACGTTTGCCGCGATTGGTAGCAGCAAACTGTGGCCCCATGGTGCCCGCCGGGCTTTCGTTTTGCCGTCCCCGGCCATAACGACTCGGATCACCCAGCGGTGGTTCTACCTTGATTACGCGTGCGCCCATATCTCGCAGGTAAAGCCCGGCGGCCGGACCCTGTACCGCGATGGTCATTTCAACAACGGTAATTCCTTCGAGCGGCTCAGGCATTGTCAGGGTCCTTCAACTTATCTGGTGCGTGAACTTGATTTGTGCCCTTGAGTTGTACCTAATTGAGCGGAACACTTGCAAGTGACGCGCGTGATTTCTGTCGAACAACTTTGTGACCTCATTGACGAACCTGGCTGGGCGGACCGTTCCGGCGAAGATTCATTATGCCTCGACCTGCGTGGCGCTTCGGTGCCAAAGACGCAGGTGAACGCGATCAACGCCTGGCTGTGCCGGCAGGCCGTTCCAGTGGTGGGGCTGGTGGATGACGCCTGTCCATTGCTCGACGGGCTAGACCTGGCGTTAATTAGCGAAGCCAAGGTTGAGCTGGTGCGGCGGCGTATCAGTGAGAAGCCCAACGCCGCTGCTGTGCTCGTCAAGGTGACCCGGGCGACCGTTTCTCTGCCTATGCCGGTGGCCCTGGTGGTCGAATCGCTCGGTTATGCGACACTCCAGGGGGGAGGGGAGTTTGCTGCCTGGTTAGCAGGCTACCGTACATCACCACAATCAAAATCGGTTGCAGAACCAACAAGCCCGTTAAGGCTTGAACGCAAGGGCGCTGACCTGTCCATTGTGCTTGCCAGTCCGGCAAACCGGAATGCGCTCTCAGTTGCCATGCGGGATGCCCTGACCGAGGCGTTTATGCTGGTGGCCATGGATGCGACCATTGACCATGTCACCGTGTCGGGTGAGGGACCCTGCTTCAGCGCGGGCGG
>CAYGNA010000459.1:1906-3495 GCA_964351065.1 uncultured Pseudomonadales bacterium | reverse complement strand
CCCCAATTCTGACCGATAAATGGCGCCACGCTCATTGATAGCGCAAAAATGATCATGACCACCATGGCCTCGATCCGCGATGCAACACTAAAGCCCGCCACCACAACAGCGCCATGACCAGCCAGCAGTCGCGTAATCACAGTCATGGAGACCGGTGCAATCAGGTTGCTCGCTACAGCAGGTAAACCAACATGCAGAATATCGCGACAGGACGCAGCAAAACCATCGAGCGAAGGCGCAAGCAGCCTGTCCTTGAACACGAACCAGGTATACATTAGGAAACCCACAAACCGCGCTATCACAAAGGCAACCGCTGCGCCGGCAAGTCCCATCTCCTGCATACCCAACAGGCCAAAGATAAAAACGGGACCAATCAAAATCTGCAAACCTGAACCAATTGTCATGAGGTAACCTGGCGTCACGGCATCACCGGTCGCGCGCATCAACGTTGAACCCACCATGGCGATCGCAAAAAAAGGCAGTCCGGCCAGCCAGATTTGCATGTAGTGCACAGACAGCGGCAGAATCTCGGGATTCGCACCTAACAGGGTGAAAAAGGGGGAAAGTAGCAAGTAGGTCAACACCGCCACAATACCAATGAGCAGCATCACCAACAAAAAACAGTGGGTAATCAGCGTTCGTGCGCGATCCCAGTCACCCAGCCCAATGCAGCGGGCGACAACCGATGAGGCCCCGATGCTTAGGCCCATGGTAATTCCCTGCAGCATCATCACCAGCGGAAACGTAAACCCAAGACCAGCCAGTTCGTTCGTGCCGACGCGCCCGAGGTAAACCGTTTCCATCAGGTTTGCGCCCATCACCGACACAAACCCCATCAGCATGAAGCCCGTCAGGCGAACCAGGTGACGATGCACGTCTCCCTCGGTGAAATTTCGCGGGTTTCGCGCGCTCTCAGCCACGTGCGCGCCAGGGTGCATGGTCTTCAAGACCGCCCAGCCACTGCCAGGATGAGTAGACCGTGTACAGCCCGCGATCTGAATCGGCATCAATTCGCCACAGCACCTCGCTTGCCTTGTTGAAGTTCGGCAGCACCATCTCGTCGCTATAGACCCTGTTTAAGGTGGCGTTAGGGTCCATCGCAGCCCCAACAAGGCGAACGATGATTGGACCGGGATCAGCATCAAGCCGCTGCTGACCCACCGGCTCATCCGGCTTGATCACAAGCGCAACTCGCAGTGCCTCGGGAGTATCGAATCGCGTTGGGAATGCGCGCTGTAACAGCACCACCGATTCAAAAATACCTGACTGCTGCGCAATCACCGAATGTGATTCCCAGGGGGAATCGTCTTCCTGCAAGTCATCAACAATGTTCTGACGGACGCCTGGCGACATGGTCTTGCCAAACACCACTCCAAGCACCAGTTCCGTGGCCGGCCTGATACCCATATCCTGCAATACCATCGCGGTCATATCCGACAGGTCACCCTCGTCGACCGCCTCATCATAATCAGCCAACTGCAACACCTGTCGAAGCTTTGCCGCTGGCCAGGCATCAGGCAACTCGTGAATCTCCGCCCACTCGCTGATCTGCACGTTAAACATATTGGTGGTCATTTATTCTCACTCTC
>CAYGNA010000459.1:0-1806 GCA_964351065.1 uncultured Pseudomonadales bacterium | reverse complement strand
CCCTGCACATCATAGTCTCACAAACAAACCGCGCGCGATTGCCACCCATGACTAAAACACCAGCATAAACCGTGCCCCACCACCCTCTCGGTGCAGGAAGGTAATCGAACCACCGTGCACAATCATAATCTGCCGGCTAAGCGCAAGGCCCACACCACTGCCCTCACGGCGTGTGGTGTAGAAGGGTACAAACATCCTGCTGGCAACATCATCCGTGATGCCGGGTCCGTTATCAGCTACCTCGATGACAACGTGTCCCCTAACATTGAGGCGTGCAGACAACCAAACAATGGCATCGGGGGTATCCACAAGCACCTGAACTGCATTCTGCAGGAGATTGATTAGCACCTGTTCAACAAGCTCACGATCAGCAACGAGATCCAGACCTGAGGGCTCCATCATAATCTGGAACGACACTCCTTTGTTTCCCGGCACAGCGATGCGCACCACGTCGTTAAACAGCTCGCCGATGACGAATCGCGTTTTATTCGGTGTAGGCAGGCGTGTCAGTTTCCGGTAACCACCCACGAACTTCATCAGGCCATCGGATCGTCGGGCTACAGTAGTCACCGCATCCTGGGCATCCTGCAACTCGGCCACCACATCGGGATGGTCTGCGACTTTTGAACGCGCGTCCTCAACCAAAACCGACGCGGTTCGTGCCAACGAGGCGACTGGCGTGATCGAATTCATGATCTCATGGGTCAGAACGCGAACCAGGTCCTGCCATGCGTTCTGCTGCATAACGTCCAACTCGCTTTGGATGTTTTGCAGACTGATCAGTCGCTCAGCCCGTGAGTCTATGGTGATGTCACTCGCAGACAGGATAAGTTGCTGCGTCATGCCATCAATGTCGAAGCGACACACCACCCGTTGACCGGCTTCAAGCGTGGTTATATAGCCAAAGAACTCATCGCCGAAAGAACGCAGGTCTTCTGTGCGCGTCACGTGCGCTGTACCAAACAACCGTCGAGCCGCGTTGTTCCACAAATCCAGCGAGCCATCCCGGCAGACTGAAATCAATGGCACGGGAACATGTTCAATCAGGGCCTTCAAGTGGCGTAATTCCTGTTCCTGGCCTTTCCGCTCCTCGCGAAAGCGATCAAGGATATGGGTAAACGTTGCCCCGAGCCTTTCAAATCCCGCGCCTTGCTCCCCAAAACGAAACCGCTGACCAAAGTCGGCGTATCTGACAGCATCCAGAAACCGCGCCAGTTCCTGGTTTGTCTTCGAAACAAACCAGTAAACCTCTATGGTAAGCAGCAACGTCACGACCAGTGCAAGCAGGGTCGCTGCGTGATATCCCGGCTTCAGGATAAGGAGAACTGACAACGCCACCGACGTGAATATCAGAATCAGGCGAAGGGCCAGGGCGATACTGAATCGGCTAAAGCCCATGCTTTTCCATCCGCCGGTAAAGCGCAGCCCGGGTTAAACCCAGCTCTTTCGCCGCGTGGCTAATGTTGTAGCGATTGCGTTTCAACGCCTGGTTGATGGCCTGCTGCTCCAATCGCTCAAGGTTAAGGTCACCTTCAAGTTGTGTACGTTGCGGCTCAGCTTCAATCTGGAAATCTGTCACCTCAAACACATCGCCCGTCGACAGAATCACAGCACGCTCCAATGCATGTCGAAGTGCACGCACGTTACCCGGCCACGCATAGTCAGTAACGGCTTCCATGGCCTCGTTAGTAAACGCCCTCGGTTGCCGACTGTACTTACGCGCATAGTAATCAGCGTAATAATTCGCAATAAAAGGAATATCCTGCTTCCGCTCCCGCAGTGGAGGCAACGCTATCTCAACTGTAT
>CAYGNA010000458.1:0-3499 GCA_964351065.1 uncultured Pseudomonadales bacterium | reverse complement strand
GGGCACCTTTGCGCAACTCTGTCAGTGGGTCAGCTGTTTTGTAGTTGAAGCCATGACTGAAACCAAACTCATCAGTCAGCACTTTCACCTTGGCATCACTGCCAGCGCTACCAATGACCTCACGGCTGCCCTTGATGCGAGCAATTTGCCCGACCACGCTACCCACCGCACCGGAGGCGGCGGAGACAAATACCGACTCCCCATCTTTGTATTCGCCTGTGACCAGCAGGCCGCCATAAGCCGTAAGGCCCGGCATTCCCATCACGCCCAGGTAGGCGGAGAGTGGTGCGAGGGTTGGGTCAATCTTGCCGGCACCCGCGGCATCGACGATCGCGTATTGTCGCCAGCCGAAACCGTGGCTGACAAAATCACCCTCTTTAAGCTGGTCGCTGTTTGAGGCAACAACCCTGCCCACAGCACCACCCATTAAAACCTGTCCAGTTGGCCAGGCTTCTCGCATGCGACCGCGCATATAAGGGTCAACTGACATGTAGATGTTCTCGACGAGCACCTGGTTTGGTCCTGGCTCGCCAATCTCCTGCTCAAGGAGCTCAAAGTTGTCGGTGGTGGGCTTGCCTACAGGTCTCGATTTCAGATGGATTTCTTTTGACAGCACAGTGTCTTCCTTGTCCGTTGGGTGTGGCGCCATGATAGAACACGAGGCACATAAAGTCTGCGACCGGGCGCCGCCTGTTGTAGTAATCTGCGCCGATGATTTTTCTACCCATCGATCGCGCCAGGCGCCTCCTTAAGATTGGCCTGCCTATTATGGGTGGCATGGTTTCCATGGTGGTGCTAGGTCTGGTTGATACCGCCATGGTTGGTACGCTGGGTAATGCAGCACTTGGTGCTGTGGGTCTGGCTTCGTTTGCCGCGTTTATCTTTCTAGGGCTCTTCTACGGCTTTTCGATTGCGGTACAGGCCACCGTGTCCCGGCGCACAGGTGAGGGTAAAGTCGATGATTGTGCGCGGCCTCTGCATGCTGGCCTGATTGTGATTGCGCTGGCAGCACCGGTTATGTCGTTTGGGCTATATTTCCTGGTGCCATACCTGTTTCCGCTGATCAATTCGGATCCGGAGGTGATCCAGATTGGCGTGGACTACATCCGCTGGCTAATATTGCAGGCAGTTTTTGTAGGCTTCATTTCGGCGAATACCGGTTTCTGGAACGGCATCGGTGAGAGCCGAATCTACATTCCCTCAATGATTGTGATGCATATTGCCAATATCACGCTCAACTACATATTCATTTTTGGCAAGTTTGGTGCGCCGGAGATGGGTGCCGAAGGGGCGGGGTTTGCAACGTTGCTGGCATCGATCGTGGGTAGCGTACTTTATCTCCGGCTTGGTCTTGTACATGGGCGAGGCTATGGCTACTTCCGAACCCGCCCCGTTGTGGCCGAGGTTCGCGCTGTACTGCGCCTCGCAGTGCCTGCTGGACTGCAACAACTGCTCGACGTGGCAGCACTCACCATGACTTACAGCATTGTCGGCATGGTGGGTACGGCTGAACTGGCCAGCTACAGCGTGCTGATTAATTTCATCAATCTGGTGGGGCTGCCTGCATGGGGACTGGGCACTGCAGGCGCAACGCTGATAGGCCAGGCACTGGGTCGCCATGACATTCCTGATGCTAAAGCCTGGGCGAAGGACACCATCAAGGTTGGCGTGGTCGCCATGGCAATCCTGGGTATGCCGTTCTGGCTGGTGCCGGAGTTGTTGTTATCTCTCTGGATTCACGATCCGGATACCCTGGCAATTGCGGTGTGGCCAACCCGTATTCTGGGCCTGCTGATTGCATTCAATGGCATTGGTTACATGCTGGCGATGATGCTCAATGGTGCCGGTGATGTGGAAAGGGTTACCTGGATCAACTTCTTCTCCCAGTGGGGCATTCTGGTGCCTGGCGCCTGGTTGATGGGCCCCACCCTGGGGTTTGGTTTGTTGGGCATCTGGCTCGTACACCAGATACCATTCCGTTTCGGACAGGTGCTGGTGTTTACATGGTGCTGGCGCCGTGGCGGCTGGTCACGAATATCTATCTGAGTTGATCCCGCTCGCGCAAGCAAGCAGGTAGCTGGTATTGTGTGAAACGATCAGCCAACTGCGTGTGTGTTAAGAGGGAGAATCAATGAACAATCGTATTCCCGCGTCGTTTGCGTCGGGTGAAAGCGCGATCGCACCAAACGGACAGGTGGCACACCCGGCCGCTATTGAACACACCGCCAGACTCAAACAAAAGCTTTACCAGCTTGGTGACAGCGCCTGGTCTTTGGTGGGCAATGGCCTTTCTAACCAGAACTTTGTAGAGGGCCCCGAAGGGCTGATTGTGATCGATACGGGTGAGTCGATTGAGGAAATGAAAACGGCGCTTGCGCTGCTGCGCAGGGAAACCCAGGCGCCTATCGTGGCTTGCATCTATACCCACTTTCATTATGTGAATGGTACCCGCGCACTGCTGACCGAAGTTGAAGGCAATCTGGATATCTGGGGACACGCCGGCATTGAGGCGAACCTGCGCCGGTTTGGTGGTGAGGTGGGGCCAAGAGGCTCTCGCGGTATGGTGCACCAGTTTGGTGTGTCGCTGCCTGAAGCCGGGCCGGACTCACTGTTGAGTTGCGGGCTTGGACTGTTTCTGCGCAACCCATCACACGCACCGTTTACGCCGGGATACGTGCCTGCCAACAAAACGTTTGAGGCGCCAGTCAAAACCCGTGTTGCCGGTCTGGCAGTAGAAATGTATCCCGCACCCTCCGATTCAAGTGACTCGATCACCATCTGGTTTCCAGAGCTCGGCATTTGTATCAACAACCTGGTCTGGCCTGCCCTGTTCAATATTTTTGCCATACGGGGTGAGGAGTATCGTGATCCCAGGGTTGTAGTGCGCGGCGTGGACCAGATTAATGAACTTGCTCCCGACTATCTTATTGGTACCCACGGCCCGCCACTGGAAGGTCGCGCACTCATTGAGTCGGAGGTGACGCAATATCGGGATGCGGTCCAGTTCATCTGGGACCAGACCGTGCGTTCGGCCAATCGTGGGCTCTCTGCAGATGAAGCGACGCTGGTCGTTCAATTACCGGCCCGTTTCCGTGAGTCTTATGTCACCTCGGAGCTTTACGGTGTTGTTGAACATCACGTCCGGCAGATTTATGCAGGGCTCTTTGGCTGGTTTGATGAGGATGAAAGCAAACTTTTCCCGTTGCCTCCACCAGAGCGGGCACGGCGACTCATTGATGGGTTTGGTGGCGCCGGCCAGGTACGCGAAGCTGTTGACGCGGCGCTCGCTGACGAAGACTATCGGTGGGCCCTGGAAATGAGTTCATGGCTGATTCGTACTGAGCTGGATGAAACCGGCCGTGCGGTTTGCGGTGATGACGCTGATCGTGGTCGTGTTGCCGAGGCCTTGCGTGGCATTGCGCGCTGCTCGACTTCTGCGAATGTGCGCAACTGGTGCCTGACGCGGGCGCTGGAACTGGAAGGTGAACTGGATCTGTCC
>CAYGNA010000457.1:0-3501 GCA_964351065.1 uncultured Pseudomonadales bacterium | reverse complement strand
CCGACGAGTAACTGATCGAGTTCGTTATCACCACTTTATGCTGAGGTTGTTGCCGCCACCCCTACACCGGGAAGCCTCACAGCCTTTAAATCGCGAAATGGTCTTCATTATCGACACCTCGGGTTCCATGGCCGGGCCATCGATTGAGCAGGCCAAGCTGAGCCTGAAGGAGGCGCTTGGCAAACTACGACCGCAGGACCGGTTCAACATCATCGCGTTCGCTAACGGTTTTCATCTGTTAGCGCCGACATCAGTGCCGGTCGACGCGTGGCAAATCAGCCAGGCTCAAGGATGGCTTGAGCGCTTGCAAGCAGACGGTGGTACTGAGATGGCAGCACCGCTATTGGCTGCACTCAGGAATCCTGAACAGGAAGGTCTGCTCAAGCAGGTGATCTTTATCACTGATGGTGCTGTTGGCAACGAGGCCGCCTTACTCTCAATCATTGAGAATAGCCTGGGTACTGCCCGACTGTTTACCGTGGGTATTGGCGCGGCGCCTAACAGTTACTTCATGCGCAAGGCTGCGCAGTTCGGTCGCGGTACGTTTACCCACATTGGCTCGATCACTGAAACAGCAATACAAATGCGACTGCTGTTCGAGAAGATTGATTCACCCCTTGCACGCGATATCGCGCTCGATTGGCACGGTAGTGCGGGCGTTGAGGTTTATCCTGCAAGGCTGCCTGCCCTCTACAACAGCAAGCCACTTGTCATCGTCGCGCGTACAGAAAACCTCATCGGTGACGTTGAGGTCCGTGGCACAACCAACAGACAGCCGTGGTCGCAAACATTATCGCTGAAGGCGGGTGGGCCAGCATCGGGCATTGGCACGCTCTGGGCCCGGGCCAGAATCGACTCGCTTGAGGACGAGAAAATCGCCGGCAGAAACGCCGATGAGATCCGCGAAGCGGTCACCCGCATTGCCCTCACCCATCATCTGGTATCGCCCTACACCAGCTTTGTTGCGGTAGAGGAATACATTGCGAGGCCACCTGGCGAAGTATCAGCAAGCACGCCAGTGCCAAACACATTACCAAAGGGCAGCCAACTTCGGTCAGTCATGCTGCCAAAGACCGGGACTGAGTCAACGCTTACCCTGGCGCTAAGTGCAATCTTGCTCCTCGGCGCAGCGATACTACAGATCTACCGGCGGTTGACAGTATGCGCCTGACCATCATCGCGCTGGCGTCTTTTGGCTGCATCAGCCTGATGGACGGCGCTTACATCCACGCCAAGGCAATATTGGCCCAATACCTGATTGCCGATGCCTGGTCGAAATCCGTGGATGCATTTCCATCAGCGATTGACGAGCACATCAAACCCTGGGGTTGGGCAGACACATGGCCGGTTGCAAGGCTCAAGTTTCAGAATGGGCAGGACCTTGTCGTGCTGGCTGGCGCACAGGGCAACTCGCTGGCCTTTGGGCCCGGTCACCTCACCGGCACTGCATTGCCAGGAGAACCCGGCGCCAGCGTGGTTGCGGGCCATCGTGATACTCACTTCTCATTCCTGGGCCAGATGGCACCGGGGCACAATTTTATGGTGCAGAACCGGGCGGGAACCTGGACCCGGTATACCGTCTCCGAAACGCAGGTCACCGACACAACTGATCAGCCAAACTGGTGGATTGCGCCTGTGGTCAACCAACTGCAACTGGTCACCTGCTATCCGTTCAATGCCATCAATCCCGGTGGGCCGTTGCGATTTGTGGTGACAGCGGTGCCGACGCCGACAGTTAAGCCCAGGAACATGTAAACGGGATGAGGCGACTCTCGCATGCAGATTGCCTGGCTTTACGGGAGTGACCCGGAATTGCGTCAAGCCGGAAATAGCGCTGCTCAGCGCTTCAACCAATGGCGTTTAGAAAATTGTGTCGACGCCCACCAAAGGCCAGTCCAGCAAGACCAAGCCCCATCAGCACCAAGGTACCTGGCTCGGGAATTTTTACAGTATCACCCGGATTACCGCTATATCCACCGCTACCATAATCGGTGCTCCCGCCGAGGTTGTCAGCATCGCAATCGTTGGAAATCGTGTTGCCATCCATCGTTACGGCGGCATTAAGTCCAATAGCCCTGCCGCATACGATCGAGGCCGCTGTATTAAGAATAACGCTCTGTTCCGCGATAATATTTCCGGCAAATGATGTGCCGGTACCCAGCGTGGCGGATGATCCTACCTGCCAATAAACACCGTAATCTCCGCCAAGGGCGCCGTTCACTATCTGGACAGACGAGCCGCTTGCAGTTGTAAGCGTGCTTCCGATTTGAAAGACCCAGAGTGCATCAGCGTTGTTTTGGGCATCCAGATACAGATTGCCGGTCAATTGAGCCGAGCTATCAAAGTGATATACACCTGGGGTCAGAGGTGATGAAACATTGTAAACACCAAGATCCATGCCGGTCAGGTTGCCAGTAGATGACAGGCCATACAGAGCATTATAGGCAGCGAGGGCATCAGTCTGCGCCTGCTGGGCAACCGCATCCGTCTGGTGAACCGTGCCGGTCAGTGTGATCAGTGAACTGCCAGTAATCGAAGTGCCCGCGAAGACACCAAGGTCACCCCAAAGTGTGGTTGCACCGGTATTGGTGACCGTTGAGGCCCCCAACACCGCAAACGTCTCAGCAGACCCTAGTATTGGTGAAGCGAACGCTGGTGTGGCGCCGCAAAACAGTTCCAACAGTGCGAGGGGAAGTACAGACGAGCGTATTGATATTTTCATCGCATTTTTCCGGCTTCTGAAAGAATCGTTGCCAAATGACGGCAACATTCGTGAGCGACGACGAGGCCAGCTGATTTGGGTAGGCGAGGCTCGTCGCATCTTTCACACCAGATTACGGATGACCCCTGACGTCGTCTGTACGGTTTCCAACAGAGCGGTTCATGCAGCAACAACCAGCTCAGGCGAAGGCTGAAGCTTTTTTGGTGCCATAGGCCATCAAGCTTCAAGTATCGGGAGATACTCTATGTGAAGGGGTCAAGCCCACTTTCCAGATAAGTGGCCCGGAGCCCATTATTCCGTGGGCAGCCTACTCGTGAACCATTTCTTCCTGCTTGATCAAAATTGCAGCGCCCAACAAAAACGCCAGTGACGCCAGACACAGGAAGACCGGCACATCGTAGCTGTCAAAGTGGTCAAGGCCCAGGCTGAAAGCAGCAGGCCCAATGGCGCTGGCAAAGACCGTCAGCGAGGTGTTGAAGCCGCTGACCTCGCCGAGGTGCAGTGGACCAAAAAAGCGGATAAATGCGAGGTTGGAAATGACGCCCCAGAGGCCACCACCCGCACCAAAGCCCGCTGCCAACAGCCAGAAGCCCCAGGCGCGATCAAGAAACAGCAGACCGGTAGCACCCAGAATGAAAGAGAGCAACATCAGGACAAGAAAGGGTTTGAGTGGGTACCTGTCAACAACCCAGCTCGCCAGCAGATTCACCGTGGTAGAGAAGACTGCCGCCGGAAAAAAGTAGCCAAACGCCTCCACCCGATCGCGACCAGCCTCAGCA
>CAYGNA010000456.1:0-3502 GCA_964351065.1 uncultured Pseudomonadales bacterium | reverse complement strand
CTCATTGTGCGATCGCCAGCAGGCGCGGGTTGATAGCCCGCGCCTGTGACATTACGCGACAGCAACGGCGCGATAAGCGCCAAGTGTGGCAGCAGCCGCTGTAGCGACTTCGGTGCCTTTGGTCACAAAGTGCGCGCCAAAAAACTCTGCCCGCCCCTCGGAGAGGAAGTCATGGGGGGTGAGTACACCGGAGAAGACCGGTACGCCGGTGTCCATTTGGGCCCGCATCAGCCCGTCAATGACAGCTGTTGCTACAAACTCGTGCCGGTAGGTGCCGCCGTCAACCACAAGACCAGCAGCAATGATGCCGGCGTACTTGCCGCTGGCTGCAAGGATTTTTGCTTGTAAGGGGATTTCGAAGGCGCCAGGTACTTCAAACAGATCCACCTGGCGACCATCAACGCGTGCAAATTCACCGAGGAAAGCGTCACGTAGTTGATCAACAATGTCCCGGTGCCAGCAGGACTGAATAAACGCCACTCGATTGCGGCTGGCAATAGCTTCTATATTGGAATTAAACAATTCACTCATCTGTTGTTTGCCTCACGTTCAAAGGTTGAAAACAACAGGGCAAACAAGGAAGGTCTTCTCCCGTGCGAAGGAACATCGCCGGAAAGTAGAGCACACCTTATTCTCATAACCAGACTCTAACTGTCGGCCCCGGGATCTAACCGGGTCTGCTTGTCCTCCTGCACATGGTGCAGAAGCGCCCGCGGGCTACGCTTGCGCGATTACCGCCGGTGGGGACTTTCACCCCGCCCTGAGAATTGCCGCAGTGCTGCGACAGGGGTGAGTATACTGTCGGCCTCCGGGGCTGTATACCCGCCAGTGTCTACCGGGTCGGTGTGGAAGAAGCGCCGGTGTTGGCTGCCCAATGGCGCTATAGATGGTCGATGCGACGGTGCAGCCGCCCGATGCTTGTGGTGGTCTGGGGATCCAGGTGCGCCTGTTCTGCGAAGTCGGGCCAACTGGCGATGGTGCTGTCCACCTCTTCGATGATCGTCAGCGCACGCCGTGCCTTGATGCGACCGGTGGCAGCCAATGCGATCAGGTCGCCCTGCTGAAAGTGATCACGTTTACCGTTGATGCTCATCTGGTGTCGACTGGTCCAGGCACCATCCGGATTGTATGCATAGGCCACGTCATACGCAGGGGAGAGCGACCAGCGACCGGCTTTATCCATCAGGTAGGCTATGTTTTTTACATGGTCATCGTGGTTGCGGGCAAGGACATTGAATACCGCTCGACGAAACTGCTGCTCAACCTCATCCATGGAGAGGCCAAGCCGGCGCATGGTGAGAAGCGCCTGCTCGTAGGACCAGGCGTCGGGCTGGTTAAAATCGAAGTGCATCATGGCACAGAGAGATTGTGCGTGGATTTTCTCGCCATTCTCCAGCCGGTCAAACCGCTGCGTCATAAAGTGAGCCCGTCCGCCTTCCTCGTGTAGGCGACAGCGTGTCATGGTGATGCCGGCCGCCGTTGCCATCAGGTAGTAAGCAAACTCGATCCGGCCAAATCCCATGGGATCGGCCATTTCCTTGTCGCGATTGTTTGCGACGCCATCGAACTTCATTAGCCATTGGGTGAACCCCTTGCTGGCAGGCAATTGGCCCGATCGAAACTCTCCTGTCGTTTCGTTCCACGCGAGTATCGCTTTGGCGCGCGCGCCACCGGCCGAGGTACCAACCCTGATAATGTCTTCAATCACGGCGCTGTCATCGCTCCCGCTAAATTTGCCTGCCAGGCTGACCCTGTCGTCCAAAATGCGCCCCGCCAACCTGACGAGGGCTTCAATTTCGAGTTGTGCGCGCGGGTCGGTTGGTCCGAGTACGGCTGGCTGGAACTCGAGCGCGCCCATACCGCGAGTTCCGATGTAACACAGCCGTTCGACAGGGTTGAAGCTCGAGGGCAGTCTGCCCTGGCTGGCCAGCCAGGCATCTATCAGCGCGTTGCCATATTTGTCAGGCAACGAGTCCGCCAGCAGGCCTGGCAACCCCTTAAAAGTAGCACGCGGTAGCTCAGGAAATTCATAGGGTGCTGCGTCCAGTGGCATCATTAGTGGCGCCACCTGAATGTTACTGCCCAGGAATTCCGGAGCATACTGGAACACGGCGATATCGCGACCTTCCAACCAACTAACTGCGGCAATTTCCCGTCCCCACAAGGTGATGCGCGCATCAGTCATTGGTTTTATCTGCCCATTCCCATGTCTGTGGCGCTTCCTGGGATTTGGCGCGTGCCCGCTGGCGTGGTTTGCCTTTCCGTCTTACTCTCTCTATGGGGCTGATCGCAGGGGAGGGCAGCAGGGTTTGTAGCCGTTCCGCGAATCCAAGCACCTGTAGCACCCTGATAAGGGTATCAAGTGAAACACTTTCCCCTTGTTCCAGGCGAGTAATGGTCCGGCGAGAGACGCCGGCTTCCGTCGCCAACGCTGCTTGACTGATGTTGCGGCCGAGGCGAATCTGTTCGAGGCGATATCCCAGCTCTTGCTGGATCTGGCTCGAACTGCTATGCAAATTGTTTTGTATATGAGACATATATTGCGCTTTAAATTAATATGGATGGTTAATGTGTCAAATTGGATTCATTATTAACTTTATAATATTTGATGAATACCGATACAAATATTGCACTTAAAGAAGGTTTTCTGCAAATAATGAGACAAAATATGTTCATAAGTGTAACCAATGCATGTCGAGTATTGTTGATGCTTGTCTGGTCGAGCAGTGTCTTTGCAGATTATCCGCTCCAGCAGGGTGATCGCGTGACTTCGATGTCGGTATTGCCTGGTACTGTGATCAGGCTCTTTACACACGTGCCTGAAAGTGCAACGGCAGACTCCCCCGTGCTGTTTGTCATGCATGGCAACAATCGGGACGCAGACAGGTACCTCGCCGAGTGGCGTGATCTCTCAGATCAGTATGGTTTCTATCTGCTTGTACCCGAGTTCTCGACACAAGAGTTTCCGGGCAGTACTCGCTATAACCTGGGCAATGTGATTGTTGACGGTAAGGTCACCCCGCGCGAGCAGTGGAGCTTCAATGCAATCCCGTTACTGTTCAGGGCGTTCCGGGAACAGCAGGGCGTGCGGACATCTGAATACAGCATTTATGGCCACTCTGCCGGTGCACAGTTTGTGCACCGATTTCTTTACCACGTCCCAGGTGCACGCGTAAGAACTTACGTATCTGCTAACGCAGGTTGGTACACGCTGCCCAGTTTTGCCGAACGGTGGCCGTATGGTCTTAAAGATTCTGTACTCAGGCAAGATGCGCTAACACTGGCGTTGACCCGGCCGATGATTGTGCTGTTGGGCGATAGCGACAGCGACCCCAATGATGAATCATTGCGAAAAACACCCCAGGCAAAACGACAGGGCGCTCACCGGTTTGCCCGCGGCGAGTACTTCTGGCGGCAGGCGCAACGTGCAGCAAAGCGGGCGAAAGTCGAATTGGCCTGGCGCAAGGTCGAGGTGCCTGGTGTAGCGCACAGTAACAAAGGC
>CAYGNA010000455.1:0-3531 GCA_964351065.1 uncultured Pseudomonadales bacterium | reverse complement strand
GGTGGGCACTAACCGGAACAGGCGTCTCTCATATCGGTGATTGCATCAGACAATTCGTCTGAATGGCTCCGTCCCTTTTCACGTTGTTTTGCGCGCAACCGGTCAAGTTTCGATCTGCTGTCTGCACAGGCAGCCTGCCTTGCCTCAAAATCCCGGACCACTCGCCGCATGTATTCATTGTGTCTTGCGCGCCTTTCTTTTAGCGCCTTTTCTGCCTCGCTGGCGATCCGCGAGACCTGCACTGCATCCTCTTCAGATACGCCAAGCGGTAGGGAATTACTGAATCGTCTATCAATTTGCCCGGTTTGCTGGGCTGCGCCACAGCTTGTTGACTGGTAGCTGATCGCACCGGCCGCGTTGGTGCATTTGAATATCTCTGCGTTACTCTGGATGCCACAGGCAAATAGAGCAAGGAAAAAGAGAATAGGTCGAGGTGTCATCAGGTTTCTCCCATGGGTCGGGGCTGGAATGTCGTCATGATCCCGCCGGGGCGTGTGGTTAAAAAGCCGCGAATGACTCGAATTGCCGTAGGCGCTTGACTAACACGGTTGCAAGCCCCGGTGATAATCTTGGTCAAAATGTGAGGACATCAGCATGGCGGAAGCAAGGGACAACTGGACGTGGAACGGTTCACTGGACAAGTCACCGGTAACCGGTTCGGCAGGCATGGTCGTGACCAACAATCCACTGGGAAGTGCCGCGGGGGCTGAGATGCTGGCGGCCGGCGGGAATGCCATTGATGCGGCCTGCGCGTCACTCTTTGCGTTGACGGTGGTTGAGCCAATGATGGTTGGTATTTTTGGTGCCGGGATGTCTACCATCCGGCTGGCTAATGGTGATCACCGGTTTATTAACAACTATACGGTTGCGCCGGCAGCAGCACGACCTGACATGTATGAAACCCTGTCGGATAACTGGCCCGACTACCAGAACGTGCGCGGCCGCAAAAATGATATTGGTGTGCTGGCAACTGGCGTACCCGGCAGCCTGAAAGGCTGGACACAAATGTTGGCAGAACATGGCACCTGTTCACTGGAAGATGTACTGCAACCCGCTATTCGGTATGCGAGTCGCGGCTATCGCGCCACCGGTTACCTGTCAGACATCATCAAAAAGTACGAGGTTGACCTGGCCCTTTTTCCGGAGACGGCAAAAACCTGGCTGCCGGGTGGCCGGCCCCTCGAAGCAGGAGACAAGGTTGTGCAGGCGGAGTATGCGCAAACGCTCCAGTTGTTGGCATTGCACGGCCCGGACGTGCTGTATGGCGGAGAACTGGGCCGAATTGCTACCGACTACATTCAGTCCGAGGGAGGTCTTGTCACGCTACCTGATCTGGCCGCCTACTCGACGACAACTGACCCGGTTGTGCGTGGCAGCTACCGTGGATATGAAATTGTGGGTCCACCACCACCCACGGCCGGTGGTGTGCACGTGATCGAAATGCTGAACATACTCGAGTCTTTTGATGTCGGGCGCATGGGTTTTGGCACACCTGACGGGCTCCATCTGCTGATTGAAGTGTTGAAAATCGGCTTCGAAGACCGGCGGCGTTATACCGGCGACCCGGCATTTGTTGATGTGCCGGTTGATATGCTGATCGACAAGGCTTTTGCTGCTGACCGGCGCGGGCTTATTGAGATGGGGCGAGCCCGGGAGGTGATCACGGCTTACGCGGCAGAGTCCCCGTCAACCACCCACATGGCGGCAGCCGATCAGCTTGGCAACGTGATTACTGCAACACACACCATTCACAGTGCGTTTGGTTCCAAGGTGACGGTACCGGGTACAGGGATGCTGCTCAACAATACGATGAACATCTTTGACCCGCACCCGGGTATGGCCAATTCCATCGCACCCGGCAAACGGGTCACCAGCAGCATGTCACCCATTATTGTGGAGAAAGCGGGCAAGCCGGTGTTCTGCGTTGGACTGGTGGGCGGCACCCGAATATTCCCGTCTGCACTCCAGGCTATTATCAACTTTATTGATCATGGCATGTCTCCACAGGAAGCCGTGGAAGCGCCGAGGTTGTGGACGTTAGGCGAAGAGGTGGAGGTCGAACCCGGGTTTACGGCGGATAGCCTCTCCGCCTTGCGGGTGCGCGGGCATGAGTTACTTGAACTACCCTACATAGGCGGGGGTATGGGTATGATCGCGTTCTCGGATGGCACCATGACGGGTGCTTCGTGCTGGCGGGCTGATGGGTCACCCATTGGGCTTGGCGGCGGCATGGCCAGGCGCGGGATTCGTTTTCAGGTGTAGCGGCGCCCCAACAATCCTTGCCAAAGAATCTTGCGGACAAGAAAAAGGCGGCTTGCGCCGCCTTCTCTTGATGGCCAGTTCGGGCGGTCACCTGCCCTTGCTGACTCGTCACCACAAACCAGCTTTCTAGAACTGGCTCATGGTGTTTTCTTTACCGCCTGCAAGCAGCGCGTTCTCACCTGCAAAGTACTCTTTGTGGTTATCACCAATCGTCGTACCAGCCATTTCCTGGTGCTTCACAACCGACATCTCGCGACGAATTTCCATACGCTGAACGCCCTTCACATAGGCCAGCATACCCGCGTCACCGAAGTAACCTTCAGAGAGCGTATCTACACCAAGAGCAGTCTCGTGGTAGGTAGGCAGCGTGATCAGGTGATGGAAAATGCCTGCTTCACGAGCGGCATCAGCCTGGAACGACTGGATGAGGCGATCCGCTTCAATGGCCAGTTCCGAATCGTCCAATGATACCTCCATGAGGCCCTTCTCATTTTTTGCCGGATCCGGGTAGGCAGAAACGTCTTTGCCAGCGGCTTGCCAGTCTTCATAAACCTGCTGACGGAACTTCAGCGTCCAGTTAACCGACGGTGAGTTGTTGTAAACGAGTTTCGCGTCAGGAATTTCCTGGCGAACCGCATTTACCATCTCTGCAATCTGGGCGACGTTGGGCTTTTCGGTTTCGATCCACAGAAGGTCAGCCCCATGGCGCAGGCTGGTGACACAGTCGAGCACCACGCGATCGATTCCGGTGCCCTCGCGGAAAGAATAGAGGCCGTTATCCAGACGAACTGGCTTAACCAGCTTGCCCTTCTGGTGCAGGGTGATGTCGTTCTCTTTCAGTTCGCTAACGTTGTGGATTTCCTGGGTCTCCAGGAAGTCGTTGTACTGGCTTGCCAGGTCGCCTGGTTCACGCGAGACAGGAATCTTCTGGGTCAGGCCGGCACCAAGGGAGTCAGTACGCGCCACAATAACGCCGTTATCAATACCGAGTTCCAGGAAAGCGTATCGAACCGCATTGATCTTGGAGATAAAATCTTCATGTGGCACGGTGACCTTACCGGCCTGGTGACCACACTGCTTGGCTTCTGACACCTGGTTTTCGATCTGGATGGCGCAGGCACCGGCTTCAATCATCTTCTTGGCCAGCAGGTAGGTCGCTTCTTCATTACCAAAACCGGCGTCAATATCAGCAATGATCGGCACAACGTGGGTTTCGAAATTGTCGATTTTGTCGAGAATTGCCGAATCCTCCTTGCCTGCCTCGCGTGC
>CAYGNA010000454.1:0-3541 GCA_964351065.1 uncultured Pseudomonadales bacterium | reverse complement strand
GGGCGCTTGTGGTGGTCTGGTGCTGTTTTGGATACACGGCGGCGGCTTCATGCTCGGATCAGGATCTGAGGCGCTGTATGACGGCGACCCGCTTGCCGTTCGCGGCGATGTGGTCGTGGTTGCCATCCACTATCGACTCGCCTCCCTCGGTTATGCCTGCTTTGGTGACGAGAGCCTGGCATGGGGCGCGTCGGCAAACTGTGGCCAGCTCGATCAAATAGAGGCACTGCGCTGGGTTCAGCAGCACATCGAACACTTTGGCGGTGATCCGGACAACGTGACGATATTCGGTGAATCGGCCGGTTCCGCTGCAGTCGGTACACTGCTCGCCATGCCCGCCGCCAAAGGTCTATTTCACAAGGCCATTATGCAAAGTGGCGTCGGTCGCGCAGCAAGCTTTGCATCCAGCAGCAAATTTGGGCTACAGCTACTTGATGCGCTGGGCACTTCCGCCGCCGACCACAGCGCTGTAATGGCGCTGGGTGTTGACGCGATTATTGAAGCCACCAACCGCATCAGTGCCGGCATGATGGGTCGACTGGGCCCCGCAATTGATGGCACAACGCTCCTCACATCACCCATGCAGGCGAATGCCGACGGCTTCTCCAAAGATGTGCCGGTATTGATCGGCACCAACCGGGATGAAGTCAAACTCTTTAACGTTGTGCCTAACCGATCGTTGCCCGACGCCGACAAGCTTGTCTCGCTGGTCCAGCAGGTTGTGGGTGCCAGCAACAAAGAGGATGTCGCAGACCTGATCAGTTTGTTCCGGCAAAGCCGGCAGGCAAACAACCTGTCCAGCGACAACAACGACGTGCTGGATACCATCAGTACGCTGGTCCGGTTCCGCAATCCATCCACCCAGTTTGCCGCTGACCACGCTAAACACAATGCGGCCACCTATCACTATCTGTTTACCCATGAATCTCCAGCCAGGCGGGGAGCCTATGGCGCCTGTCATGCGCTCGAGATGCCGTTTGTCTTTGGCACGCTGAGTGCCCCTACACAGGACCGTTTTGCTGGATCAGGGGCTGAGGTGGAAGGTCTATCCCGCAACATGATGGATGCATGGATTGCGTTCGCCCGGTCGGGTAACCCGAGTCACACCGGGTTGGGTGAATGGCCGGCCTACAACGAGACCAACCGGGCCACAATGATCCTCGACAAAACCTGTAGGGTCGAGCCAGATCCGTTTAGCGATGAACGGCTTGCAATTGAATCGCTACAGCAGGCCAATCCGCATTGATTCTATTCGACCGTGCTTTTTTCTCGGCTTCTTCGCCCTTTAATGCAGCAATCGTTGCGCTCTTTATTGCAACAGCTTTCTCTGCAACTACTTTCTCTATGCATGGCTGCGGCGCAAAGAGCCTGCGTGTAACCACGAACACCTCAGCCTGGAATTAGATACTTACCTGTAAAGTGTTCAGGATGCTTTTCACCGTCGTCGCCGATTACATCCCAGGCAGCTTTGGACGCGACAAATATATGATGCGCTACCCTTAGATTTTCTGCGCCTGCAGCAAGTAAACCTGCTGGAATATACATGCTCTCATCACTATTAGGGCCGGGCAAGGTAGAGCCGCAATGCTTGCAAAATGAAGTTTGCCAATCGCCGGTGGGTTTACGCCAGGTGTTGATATTGTCCGTACCCTTATCCCACAAAAAGGACTCATTCTTGACCATTACAACCGGAATACCATTTGACCCAGTTGATCTTCTGCAAATCGAGCAGTGACAAACAAATATTTCAGCTACATTCGCCAGAATGCTGAAGGTCACCTCTCCGCAATTACATTCTCCGGATATCATATGCTGGCTCCATTTTCTGTTTCAGTTTTGGCTTTGGGTAAGCCAGATAAAAATGCGTATGCAAGTTGTACAGCAAGCTGTCATGTCTGAAGGATGGTTGCAGCGAGGTATAGCTTCAACGGCTTGTTATGCGAACCTTTGCACACGACTTATCGACCACTTCACCCAGCCTGCTATCGTGACAAGAAAACCACTAACAAACAGCAACTGCTTCAGTGGCGTCAAAATCGCTTTTGATTCGGTCAGGTCCGCGCTACCTATAAGGGCTAAAACCTGAACCACGCCCTCGGTCAAATCTACCGGTATACAAACTATCGCCGGTAACGACATAAGTAACCCTGTAGATGGGAAGAACCTGTAGGCAGAACCAATAAACAAAGCGCCATAGGCCACCGGGTAGGCAACATCGAGAGTCGCTGTCATCCAGGCATGAAAGTGACGCTGAGAATCAGACATACCAGATATCGCAGCCCTGACTTCAACCGGGTCTGTAATTCCGTCGAGGAGCGTCAGGCCAAACTCTAGAATAATGACCTGAAAGGCGAATGTGATTATCAGCGTCGCGGTGAAGCTCAACCACAGTACCCTGGATTCACCCAGTTTTCTTCCGAGTTTCATTTTGTAGATTCCGAACCGAATGAAGCGACAAAACCACCAGCCAGCACAACCGGAATAGTTAGCCAAAACAGGGAGGTTAATAAATGAGTTACCAGTGACAATGGTGCACAACACGCGCTCACGCGAGGGAACGCTGTGGACTCCAGTTCAGGCATCGAATCGCTTACCGAGGCTAAGCCTAGCCTCAACAACGTAGCCTAGCGACTCATAAAATTCACGCACCTGAGCGTTTTCTGCGCGGATCTGCAAATTGACCTTTGGACACCCCCGGCTCAACAATTGCGCCTCAGCGTAATGCATCATCTCTCGCCCCAGGCCTTTCTTTCGCTGATCAGGGCTCGTAGCAAGAAAGTTGATCCAGCCACGATGCCCATCGTATCCAGCCATTACAGTAGCGACGATTGTAGCTTCAAGTTCTCCAACGAAGAACAACTCGGGTTGCTCCGTAACTTTTAGGTCGATGTCCCGACCTGGATCGTTGCTCGGTGTTATCAAGCCGCACTTCTGCCAAAGCATGATAACTGCTTCGCGATCACGGGGTTGGTAGGTACGAACATTCATAGATGTCCTATTCATGAATTCAGCAGCATCTGTAGGTGGTCCATCAGAATGAACGACCAGGCTTCCGCCCATGCCGAATCCAGAAATCCCACCTGCTAATCGAAACTCACGACGCCAGTTTCGTGCACCTTACAGCAGGATATGCGGCACAGATACATAATAAACCGTTCGCGAACCTACGTTAAGTAACGGTGCTCGTACAATGGAACCATAGACCGAATTGAAGCTTACACTTCAAGTCATGCGTATTGTTATGCGACTCGTGACTTTCTCTTGCCTTGCCTGGATTTGCGCATACTGGAATCAAATGCGTCGAGTTTTGCTGCAATTCTTTCCATAAGTTCAATTTGCTCAGATTGTGTTGCTACTGACATCCGAATTCTACCTTTTGAAAGCTTTGCATCAGCCCATAGCCCATCCAGGTCATCGTGAAAGTGAATGAAGTCCTTCCCTTTCAGCAGGAACTTTGGCCCATGAATTTCGTCAAGCAGGTCATAAGTGTAAACCTCCCCCTTTTAGTCTCACATCCAATTAGAGTTTTCCGCTGATTGAT
>CAYGNA010000453.1:0-3545 GCA_964351065.1 uncultured Pseudomonadales bacterium | reverse complement strand
GAGTGGCTACGCGCGTAGCCACTCTCAAGGGTGAGGTGTTAGCGACTGCCTTATCGGAGCAGGGATAACACGTTCTGGGGAAGCGAATTAGCCTGAGCCAACATCGCCGTACCAGCTTGTTGCAGAATCTGCGACCTTGTCAGGTTCGCAGTTTCCATCGCGAAGTCCGCATCCTGGATTCGTGACCGTGCAGCGGACAAGTTCTCTGAACGCTCCTGCAGGCTTGAAACCACAGACTCGAACCGGTTCTGGATAGCACCCAGAGTCGCGCGCGTACTGTTGATGGTGGATAGTGCAGCATCCACCGAGGCAATAGCGGCATTGGCACCGGTTACTGTTGAGACGTCAGTAGCCGAGATTGCGGTACCTGTGAGTGAGGCTGCAACTGTCTGGTTATCAGTGAAACCGGCACTGGTTTCAGCTGCGCCAGTCAACGCGATACCTGAACTGGTGGTACCAGTCAGGGTAAGCGTGCTGCGTGCTGTACCAGCTGCGCCAACACCCGTTGCTGCTGCAGTCAGTGTTGAGAACGAATGGGTAACATTACGACCGTCGACAGCAACCAGTTCTACACCAGTTGAATCGGCACCCGTATTCACAGCGGTAACACCGGTTGCAGCACTGATAGCGTTGATTGCATCAACGACCAGGGCCCGGTCAGTCGCCTCGGTACCGGTCGTGGTAACACTCGCGGTACTTACACCATTTACTGTAATCGTACCGGTCAGGGCCGCGCCGGTCATGCTGGAGCCCGCTACCGTCAGCGAGTTGGCGGAAGCCGTTACGTTGGCACCAGAAAGGCTGTTAATTTGCGCGGCGATGGTTTTTGCATCGCCTGCCACAGTACCTACATCGACACCGTTAATCAAAAGGTCGCCTGCAGTGAGGCCACCGGTGACTGCACCGCTGGTAACCGTAGAGGTGAGGGCAGCACCCAGGTCACCGGTACGCGAACTGGTGATGCTGGCTACATTAATGGTTTCACCAGCGTTGGCGCCAATCTGGAACGCCTTGTTGGAGAAAGTACCATCAAGCAGCTTGATATCGTTGAACGTCGTCTGACTGGCCACGCGGTCAATCTCCGCGACCAACTGAGAGACTTCGGTCTGCAGTGCAGCACGGTCAGAAGCACTGTTGGTGCCGTTGGCCGACTGTACAGACAGCTCACGAATCCGCTGCAGGTTATTGGAAACTTCCTTGAGTGCACCTTCTGCAGTCTGCGCCAGTGAAATACCATCGTTGGCATTTCTGGCAGCCTGCATCAGACCACGAACCTGTGAAGTAAATCGTTCCGAAATTGCAAGCCCTGCGGCATCATCCTTGGCGCTATTGATCCGCAGACCGGAAGATAGACGCTGCAATGATGTCGTCAGGCTAGATTGGGAACTGTTCAGGTTTCGCTGAGCAGTCATGGAAGCAATGTTCGTATTGATCGTTTGCGCCATGGTATTCCTATCCTCATATTTAGACTCAAATTTTGGTCTAATACCGGGTAGGTAACATTCCCGATATCGGACTTACCAACGGAAACTCAATCCCGTCGATAAGCACTTATCGGTTATCCTGGCGAAACCTTTAAATTGCCTGTTGAGAAATTTTCCTCAACACCATGGGCTGTCAGGCAATTAGCGCCTCCAAAACGCTAGGATTACAGGTATTTGAAGAGTGACAGATCCCTGATCTGTACGTATGCAAGCTGCGCTGCTTCAAGGGCAGTGCGCCGCACATTTAGCTCATTAATCGCCTCCACGACGTCAACATCAGCAATGGTTGAAAGTGACTGCTCGAAGCCGAGCAGGGTTGCGCTGTTGATAGACTCCTCTGCATCCAGTGTGTTCATGCGCGAACCAATACTGGCCCGCACGTCAAGAAAATGACCGATCGCCTGATCTACTCCATTCAGCGCACGATTCATCCCGTTGGTGCGCGCTGCTGATGACGCCGAATTCGATAGCAGGTCCACTGCTGCCTGGATTGTCGAAAACACATCCTGGCGCCCGGCTGGCGTCACTTCAAAACTGTCACCAGCCGCCGGCTGACCCTTGATAACAACCGAAACGCCAGCAAAGTTAATCGATGTTTTCGCGACAAATTCACCATTTTGAATTGTTGCCCCCGAATCATCGACAACCGTATATTGCATGGGCATGGCTGGATCAGGTTGCGCGAGGCTCAGCGTGTAATGTCCAAACTCGAACGACCCGGTGCCCTCCGCGACCAGCACCCCACTGCCGCTGTTGGCAATATTGGCAGCTGTGTCAAAAACACCATTGCCAGCGCGTATATCCTGAAAAACTGCATAACCGGAATCCGCTGTTTCGATTTGCAACCCCGGACTGATCGCGAGCGCGCGCGAACCCTGGTCACCCTGGTAAACGACTTCGCCAGAGATCGCGGAAAATGGTGGCGAGCTCGACTGAAAACCGCCAAAAAGATAGCGTCCCGATGCGTCGCGAGTATTGGCGATGGACAACAGATGGTTGTTCAACTCACGCAATTCATTTGCAACCGCCTGCCGGCCCTCGCTGTTCAGTGTGGCGCTATTGCCCTGAACCATCAGTTCACGGACACGCTGCATGGAATCACCCGCCTGCTTCAGAATCGTTTCTTCATACGAAAGCTGACCCCGTGCTGCGGTGATATTGACCTGACGCTGTTCAACTCCCTTGATTTCATTGGTCAGATCGTGAATGCGAACTGCATCGGCAGGATCATCCGATGGCTTGCTGATCCGCTTGCCGGTTGCCAGCTTCAACTCGGTTTCAGCGAGGCGCGACTGCTGATCCATAATCGCGCGAATACCCTGTGCCAGAATCTCACCGGAAGACATGCGAATAGTCATCGGCGCGTTGCTCCGAGCAGGACCTGGAACATCTCATCAGCCGCGGCCACCAGTTGCGCCGCTGCCTGGTAAGCCTGTTGGAATCGCATCAGGTTGGCAGCTTCTTCATCAAGGTTTACACCCGCCACACTGTCCCGGGCTGCGCGGGCCTGGATCATCAGCTTTTCATCAGTTGCCGCACGAACACCAGCCTGCTGGGTCTGGGTGCCAACCCGGGCAATCAGGTTGCCAAACGACTGGCCCAGGGTGATGTTGCCTTCGAGAAACCGTTCACCGGCAATCAGCGCCAGGGCGCTGGCATTCCTGTTATCCGCAGACGCATCGCTATTGTTTTCGATCGTCACGCGATCGCCGGGGCGAGGCTCGCCACTTAGTTCCAGGGTAAGATCACCGGCGTCAGAAATGGTAATGGTCTTGCCGTTTGCGTCGACTGCGGGATCAAAGGCGACTGCCGTGACGACAGTGCTGCCAGCCACCAGAAAACCGGGTTGGCCCGCGCCCATGGCATCACTATCAAAGGTTAGCGTAATGTCAGTTGCAAGTGGCAAGCCTGTCAGTGATGTAACACCCTGGTCCTTCACCTTGAGGCTGCCAATGTTGCTCGCATCAACGTTCTGGCGAAGCTGGCCGCCAGCCGCGATACCCGTTGCTTCTCCAATGAGCAGGCGAAATGCTGATGTTGCTGCCCTGGTTGGCTCAATTC
>CAYGNA010000452.1:2832-3546 GCA_964351065.1 uncultured Pseudomonadales bacterium | reverse complement strand
ACACATCGCTGCGGGGTTAGCAGGTTATGGGTCAACGCATGGTGAAGCGAATGGGCAAACTCTTCAGGCCACCCACAAAGGTCGACTGCACATAACGTGGCTCACCTGCCAGCTCAATGTGGTCAACACGTGCCAATAACTCGCGAAAGAGTGCTGACATTTCCATACGCGCCAGGTGCTGGCCAAGGCAGACGTGAGCGCCAAAGCCAAACGCCAGCTGTTTCGATTCCTTTCGGTCAACACGAAATTTGAACGGTTGATCAAAAATGTCTTCATCGCGGTTGGCTGACGGGTAATACAGGATCACCGCATCGTCTTTGCGAATGGTACGACCACGCAGCTCAAAGTCTGCCGTTGCGGTACGCATAAAGTGGCGCACTGGCGTCACCCAGCGAATCATCTCGTCGATGGCAGTTGGCAGCAGGCCATCCACGTCAGACTTAAGTTTTGCCATCTCGCCCGGGTTCTGCAGCAGCGCAAGCAGACCGCCGGCGGTGGACGAACTGGTGGTGTCGTGGCCAGCGGTCGCGACGATGATGTAGTAACCGTTTGCCTCCAGATCCGGAATGGGCAGGCCATCAATTTGTGCGTTGGCAATCACCGAGGCGACATCATCCGTTGGGTTCTCGCGTCTTGCTTGCGTCAGCGCAGCAAAATAGTCCTCAAAATCTTTCACCACATTCAGGATTTCGGTGAACTCGAAGGATCTCTGCG
>CAYGNA010000452.1:0-2822 GCA_964351065.1 uncultured Pseudomonadales bacterium | reverse complement strand
GCTTCATCATCAGGGGTTCGTCGGACTCAGGCACGCCGAGAATCGACATGATCACCCGCAACGGATACCAGATGGCAACGTCTTTCACAAAATCACACTCGCCGCCCATGGCCGCCATACGATCGACATACTCTTTTGCCAGCAGGTCCACCCTGCCCTGTAACTTGCGAAGGTTGGTACCCATAAACCAGCTCTGCGTCAGCATGCGGTATTTCATGTGGTCAGGATCGTCCATCTGTACCAGCGAACGCACCAGGTGTTTTCGACCAATCATCTGCTGAATAATCTGGCTCAACATTTCCGGTGCCAGCGTGGGGCGCGGGTCATTATCAAAAATTGCCTTGTTCTGCTCCACCTTCTTGATATCGTCATATTTGGTAATCGCCCAGAAAGGCACAAAACCGGGTGGCTCTAGCAGCCTGACAGGGTCGTTAGTTCGCAGCCAGGCCAACTTGTCGTGAATGCCCGCCTCGTCCGCCCAGCTCACACCATCCACAAGTGCATTATCGAGTTCCGGTGACTGCATCAGTTATTCTCCCACTCTGACATTTTTAGAAGCGACCATTTACAAAAGCTACCACTGCTCAAAGTGACCGGTGCTATTAGCACGACGCCTACCGCGATCCAGCGATCCCGAACGCTTGTCCGGTGCCGGGTGCCCCACGGCAATAACCCCCAGCGGTGTGACGTCAGCGGGAATACCCAACTCAGCCCGTAGACCATCAAGTTCCCAGGTGCCAACAAACGCCGCACCCAATCCCTCATTGACCGCTGCCAATAGTACCAGCATGGCGGCACAGCCCCCATCCATCACCCAGAAAGGCACAGGCCATTCAATCTCGGTACCGTCTTCCTGCACCTTGTCGGCTTGCTGGTAGCGCTCGTGGTAAGTCGCCTCTCGATAACAGGGCACAATATGTACTGGCGCTTCAGACAGAAACGGATCAAATCCCTGGCCAACATAAGATTCCTCGCCACACAACGCTGCAATTCTGGCACGCCGATCCGCATCCATCACCACCACAAAGTCCTGGCCCTGGCTGTTGCCAGCGCTGGGGCCACGACTGCCCGCATCAAGTATTTTCATCACAAGCTCACGGGACACAGGCTCATCAGTAAAGTGGCGCACCATCCTGCGTTTTCTTACAACATCATAAAATTCCATAACGGTTCCTTACCTCTTTTTTAATTGTCTGGCGTATGTTTGCAGCCGCTGCAGTCGGCACATTTAATCAGGGCTCGGCCAGTGCATCGTAGTGATAGAGCCGATTTGTGACGCGTTCACCGACAAAACCAGCCGCGGCGTTACGCAATCGGGCACCAAGCCCGCGCATGTGATACACACGGGCGTTACGCCGCGACGCCTTCTGCACCCAGCTTGTACGCGGCTTTCTGACTGACTCATAATGCCGCAGTGCGGTCGGTATGTGTGGCGTCATTGCCAGGCACTTCGCCAGTACCGCCGCGTCTTCGATTGCCATGGCGGCCCCCTGCGCCAAAAATGGCAAGGTTGCATGACAGGCATCACCCAACAGGGTGGCGTGGCCTTCACTCCAATGCTGCATGGGCGCCCGGTCAAACAGCGCCCACTTGAAGAGTTGGTCTGGCTGTACGACTTCGAGCAACCTTAAAACATCACCGTGCCAACCTGCATATTCGTTGCGCAGTTCATCAACGTCACCAGGCTCAACCCAGGATTCAATTTCCCAGCCGGATTTTTCTACCACGCAGACACAGTTAACAAGGTCACCCTGGCGCACGTAGTAGTGCACCATATGTTTTCCTGGGCCCCACCATGCTGTTGCCACTGGCCTTACCAGCCCGGGCGGCAGTGCGTCCGCCGGTACCAGCCCACGCCAGGCAACGTTACCGGTGAAGAGCGCCGGCGACACGCCAAACATCCTTTCACGAACGGTGGAATGAATCCCGTCAGCCCCAATCAGTAGATCAGCCGTCACCGACGCATCACCAAGGGTGATACTCACGCCATCAGCCCTGAACTCAACATCCTGCACGCGAACACCTGTTTGCAGCGTGATCCGATCTTCAGCCATGGCTGCGTCAACCAACAGTTCTAACAAATCAGCGCGGTGGAGATGGTAGTAAGGCCAGGGGTAACGCTCACCAAATGTGCTTTTCACCAGCACGCTGCCCGAGAAAGCATCACGCATTTCGATGCCCTCGGGCCTGAATCCTGATTTATCAAGTGCCGCGGCAAGACCCAAATCAATCAGCACGCGGGCGCAATTTGGGCTCACCTGGATACCCGCGCCAGCCTCACCAAAACTCGCCGCCTGTTCCAGCAACAGCACCGACCAGTTTTGTTTTGCAAGGCAAAGCGCTGCAGTAAGGCCGCCAATACCACCACCTACAATGACCGCGCTTCGCTCCAACACAAGCAGTTAACCCCGGTTAGCGGTCACAACAAACTGTGGTAGTACAAACAGGTATTCACTGGTATCAATGGCTGATTTCAGCTCCGCCATCATGACGTCAACGGCCGCGGGTTCCATCGCGCCAAAGCGCTTCACGTAGGTTGCCATGTTGGTTAGCACATTGAGCCCACCACCAACCAGATCGGGCGTTGCCATCAACTTCACCTCAACATCAGTAAATCCACCGCGCACGAGAAGTGCGGGCAACTTGCGGCCGATATACAGTTCATTGAACGCCGGGCGTGCCGCCTCAAAAAACGCGTCCGTGCGGGCTTTGCCCCAGGGCTCAACAACAACAAAGCCCCAGTCGCTGTCGACCAGTTCAATCCGCCCACCCGGTTTCAGGACGCGGTGCTGTTCTGCCAGCGTGGCCGCTGCGTCAGGCAC
>CAYGNA010000451.1:0-3566 GCA_964351065.1 uncultured Pseudomonadales bacterium | reverse complement strand
AGGCAATGCCCAATACAGGCTGGGGTATGACCGAAACGAACGCTATCGGCACCGGGGTTGCGGGAGAGGCTTATCTCGCAAAACCAGGGAGTTCCGGGGTGGCTTCTGCAGTGCTGGATCTTGCGATTGTTGATACGAACGGTCATCACCTGCCTGCCGGCGAGCGCGGTGAACTGTTAATCAGGGGAACCTCCGTGATTCGTGGCTACTGGAATAATCATGAGGCCAACGCGTCCTCTTTTACTGATGGCTGGTTCCATACGGGTGACGTCGCCTATCTTGACGATGAGGGATTTCTCTACATCGTGGATCGCATCAAGCAATTGATTATCCGGGGTGGCGAAAATATCGGCTGTGGTGAGGTTGAGGCTGCGCTCTTGACACACCCGCAGGTGCTGGAGGCCAGCGTTTATGGTTTACCAGACGAGCGCCTGGGCGAAGAAATTGGTGCAACGGTTTATGTGAGCGACTCAGTTGGCGAGGAGGCGTTGCGTGCCTATCTACTGGATCACCTGGCAAAATTCAAAATCCCGCGTTACCTCCGCTTTGAAACCGAGCCTTTGCCGCGTATTGCATCAGGCAAGATTGACAAACTGACTGTGCGTCAGTGGCACCTGGAGCAATTGGGTTAGGTCCTTTTGCGCGTGGGTTTGCGAGGTACTTTGCGCATTCCCGTCACTTTTGGCACGGTTGGCAACCCCGTATGCTGCGTTTTGAACGGCCGCCCCGCGGGCGTTTGATGCGCAAATTGGGTGATTGGCACCAGGTGCTTCTTGCCGTTGCCAATGAGGTCGGCCCGCCCCATCTTCTTGAGTGCCGCACGCAGCATGGGCCAGTTGTCCGGATCGTGATAACGCAGAAACGCTTTATGTAATCGGCGCTGGGTTGCGCCCTTGATGACATTGACAGCTTCGCTGTCGCGTCCCACGCGCTGCAATGGGTTTTTGCCGCTGCGATACATGGCGGTGGCGGTTGCCATGGGCGATGGGTAAAAACTCTGCACCTGGTCGGCGCGGAATCCGTGCTGCTTCAGCCAGAGCGCGAGATTCAGCATATCCTCGTCCGTCGTACCCGGGTGCCCGGCAATAAAATAGGGAATCAGGTACTGCTCTTTCCCGGCTTCTTTCGAATACTGGTCGAACATTGCCTTAAAGGCATCATAGGTGCCGATGCCGGGTTTCATCATCTTGGAGAGTGGCCCGCCTTCAGTGTGCTCGGGTGCAATTTTGAGGTAACCGCCAACGTGTTCACTGACGAGTTCTTTGACGTACTCTGGCGTCTCCACGGCCAGGTCATAACGCAGGCCGGATGCAATCAGTACCTTTTTTACGCCTTTGATATCGCGCGCTTTCCGATACAGTGAAATCAGTGGTGTCTGGTCAGTGTTCAGGTTTTTGCAGATATTCGGGTAAACACAGGATGGTCTTCTGCAGCTGCTCTCAATTTCCTTGCTCTTGCAATTGAGGCGCCACATGTTGGCTGTTGGCCCCCCCAGGTCGGAAATGATACCGGTGAAGCCTGGTGTCTTTTCGCGAATCTCTTCAATCTCATTGAGTATGGACTGCTCCGAACGACTCTGGATGATGCGACCTTCATGCTCTGTAATCGAGCAGAAGGTGCAGCCCCCAAAACAGCCGCGCATGATATTGACGGAGAACCTGATCATTTCGTACGCCGGTATGCGCGCGTCGCCATAAGATGGGTGTGGAACCCGTTGGTAAGGTCGCTCAAATACCCAGTCCATTTCTTCTGTGGTGAGTGGAATGGGCGGTGGATTCAACCAGACATACCGGTCACCGTGTGCCTGTAGCAGTGGTCGCGCGTTCCCGGGATTGGTTTCCCGGTGAAGTATGCGTGACGCATGGGCATAGAGATCACCGTCATCGCGCACCTGTTCATAGGAAGGCATCTGAATATAAACATTGCCTTTAGCCGCGGATTTTGCGTGCGGGTCGATGATGCGAATCAGTTGTGCGCCACCCGCAGTTGTCGTTGGTTTCTCATCAGGTAGCGCGGATTCATCAATACACTGCCAGTTTGTCGGTGGCGCGGGAACAGTAAACGCGGTGCCACGAATATCGCTGATATCGGCAATTTGTTCGCCGCCAGCAATGCGATGAGACAGTTCAACGATGGCGCGTTCGGCATTGCCATACAGCAGGATGTCGGCTTTGGCGTCCAGCAGTACTGAGCGCCTGATTTTCTCACTCCAGTAGTCGTAGTGTGCTGTGCGCCGCAGACTGGCTTCAATGCTGCCGATGACGATGGGGACATCGGAAAAGGCTTCCCGGCAGCGTTGTGAATAAACAATCACTGCCCGGTCAGGTCTTTTACCACCGACGTTGCCTGGCGTGTAGGCGTCGTCATGGCGAATCTTCTTGTCCGCTGTATAGCGGTTGATCATCGAGTCCATATTGCCGGCAGCAACACCAAAGTACAGGTTGGGTCGGCCAAGCTGTATGAAGTCTGTTGTATCCTGCCAGTCTGGCTGCGCGATAATACCAACGCGAAACCCCTGTGCCTCCAGCACGCGGCCCACGACCGCCATACCAAAGCTGACATGGTCGACGTACGCGTCGCCTGTGACGATGATGATGTCGCAACTGTCCCAGCCAAGCGCCTCCATCTCAGCCCTTGTGGTTGGCAAAAAGGGTGCGACGCCAAAACACTCGGCCCAGTAAGGCCGGTAGTCAAACAGGCGGATGGGCTTTGCAGATGGTGCCTTGATTTCTGGGGACAGGTTCACAGCGGTCAATTTTAAGGTAGTTACAGCGCCTGGGGGTTGGGCATCATACCCGATTCTGCGCCATGACTGGATATCCGCGATATACTCAACGGCTTTTGGCATTAACTGGCCGCCTGGAACTCACTTTCCCGGAACTCAATTTAAGGACAGTAACGACACATGAGCAGTACCGAAACGCCCCTCGAAGAGCTGGTTCGCCTGCTGGATATTGAACAAATTGAAGAAAACCTGTTTCGCGGTTTTCACCCACCCAAACGTAAACATCGCCTGTTTGGCGGGCAGATTATTGCCCAGGCCCTCATGGCGGCGGCCCGGACGGTGGCGGCAGACAGGCCGGTGCACTCGCTGCATGCCTATTTCCTTCGGCCGGGAGATCCAACCACACCGGCAATATTCGACGTTGAGCGGATTCGTGACGGTCGCAGCTTTACCACCAGGAGAATTGTGGTTATTCAGCGTGGCGAGGCGATTTTTAACATGGATGCCTCATTCCAGATTCGTGAAGAAGGGTTGCATCACGCGTTCGAGATGCCTGACCTGCGCCCGCCCACGGAGGCTGAAATACCAGACGCCATTCGAGGCGGGGCGTTTATTTCGTTTCAGGTTGATCACCGACGAATGATGTCCGAGTCGCCGCAACCACCGCAAAAGAACATCTGGTTTCGTGCCAACGGTCCCGTTCCGGATGATCCACTGATGCACACGGCGCTGCTGGCGTACGAATCGGATTCTGCGCTGCTCAGCACCGCAAGATTACCCCATCGTGGCAGCTACCAGCGCGAGAAGATGCAGATGGCAAGTCTTGACCACAGTATCTGGT
>CAYGNA010000450.1:0-3583 GCA_964351065.1 uncultured Pseudomonadales bacterium | reverse complement strand
TGGTGCAAACACAGATCCGGCTTGCTGAAGGGCATTCCCTTGCCGAACTGGGTGTTGATAAAGAGATTTCGCCCCGCGGCTATGCCATTCAGGCACGAGTCAACCTTGAGACCATTAAGCCGAATGGTCGTGTCCTGCCTGCGAGCGGCACGTTTTCGGTATATGAGCCGCCATCCGGTCCCGGCATTCGGGTAGACGGGTTTGGCTATTCGGGCTACCAGACCAGCACGGCATTCGACTCCCTGTTGGCCAAGGTGATTGCACATTCACCGTCGCCGGATTTTGGCACCACCGTTCGGCGCGCCATAAGAGCGCTGTCAGAGTTCCGCCTGGTTGGTGTATCAACCAACGTTGGGTTCCTGAAAAATGTACTTGGCCATGATGACCTGCTAACCCAACAGGTGCACACGCGCTGGGTAGATGATCACTTTGTGGAATTGGCCGCCGTGCCTGATCCTGAACCGGTTGCCGAAGCGCCTGCGGCTGAATCCAACGGTTTTGCCGGGGCGCGAGTGGATACCCGCGACCCGCTTGCGCTGTTCTCGCACGATGCTACGGTCAAGGCAACCCAGGCTGCGGCTGCAGCTTCGACATCTGCTGTGGCTACCGGACCTGGTGGGTCAACCGGTGTTGGCTCACCCATCCAGGGCACCATTGTTTCTATCGATGTGGCAATTGATGATGAGGTTCGCGCCGGCCAGCAGGTTGCTGTGGTGGAAGCCATGAAGATGGAGCACGTTATTGCGGCGCCCTGCGATGGCATTGTGCGGGAAATCTCCATGAAAGCCGGCGAGGTTGTACGAGAAGGCTTCCCCATTGTCTTCATTGAGCCTGCGGAAGTAAGCGTATCGGCGGCGGCTCAGATTGACGCGATTGACCCGGATTATATCCGTCCGGATCTTGCCGAGAATATTGCACGTCACGCTTTCACTTTGGATGAGAACCGTACCGAGGCGGTGGAAAAGCGCCGGGCCCGGGGCTATCGAATGCCACGGGAGAACATTGGTGAACTGGTTGATGAAGGCTCATTCAAGGAATACTGGCCGCTGGTTGTCGCCAAACAACATACGCGTTTTGATATGGAGACCCTGCGCAAACAGACACCGGGTGATGGTGTGGTTGCAGGTATTGGCACTATCAACGCAGACCTCTTTGGTGAAGAAGCCGCCCGGGCGATGGTGGTGCACTATGACTACACGGTGCTCGCCGGTACCCAGGGTGGGCGCAACCATTACAAGCAGGACCGGATGTTTGACCTGGCGGAGCGGTTCCGTATTCCCCTGGTGCTGTTTGGCGAGGGTGGCGGCGGGCGCCCCGGTGACGATCCCAGTGGACCGCGCGTTGCTTTTGATACCGATACCTTTACCCAGTTCTCCAAGCTGAGTGGCCTCGTGCCACTGGTATGTGTGGTGAATGGTCGCACCTTTGCCGGCAACACCGCGTTGGTCGCAGCCTGTGACGTGATTATTGCAACAGAAGGATCGACGCTGGCCATGGGTGGCCCGGCAATGATTGAGGGTGGTGGACTTGGCATTTATACACCGGAAGAAGTGGGCCCCATGTCATTCCAGGTGCCTAACGGGGTGGTGGATATCCTGGTCAAGGATGAAGCAACCGCGGTGCAGGTTGCGAAGAAGTATCTTTCATACTTCCAGGGTGCAGTTACTGAATGGGAGGCGCCGGACCAGCGTCCGCTGCGTCATGTGATCCCTGAAAACCGCCTGCGTCTGTATGACATGCGCGAGATTATCGCGACCATTGCTGACAAGGATTCGGTGCTTGAGATTCGAGAGAAGTTTGGCGTGGGCGTCATCACCGCGTTTATCCGGGTGGAGGGACGCCCCATGGGTGTCATTGCCAACAATCCACACCACCTGGCGGGTGCCATTGACTCCGATGGCGCGGATAAAGGCGCACGATTTATGCAGCTATGTGATGCGTTTGATATCCCAATCCTCAGTCTCATGGACTGTCCTGGCATTATGGTGGGCCCCGACCATGAGAAGACCGCTCTGGTGAGGCACGCCGTGCGGATGTTCAATGTAGGTGCGAATATCACCACGCCCCTGTTTGGCGTCATCGTGCGCAAGGCTTACGGGCTTGGTGTGCAGGCCATGTGTGGCGCGAGTGCGTTGGTTGGCTTTTTTACAGTGGCCTGGCCTACTGCGGAGTTTGCCGGCATGAACATCGAAGGGTCAGTCAAGCTCGGCTATCGCAAAGAACTTGCTGCGATCGAAGACCCAGAGGAGCGACGCCGGGAGTTCGAGCGTCGGGTTGAGCGGGCGTATGAAAGTGCGCGGGCAGTAAATGCCAGTGTCGGCGGCGGCCTTGACGATGTGATTGACCCGGCGGATACGCGTGACTGGATTGCGCAGAGCTTGAAGCGTGTACCGCCCGTGCCGGCACGAACCCACAAAAAATACCCCTACATCGATCCATGGTAGGGGAGCGCAAGAGGCAGGCTTACCCTGTCGGCCAGGCTCGTCACATCGCTTTATTGATGTTGCTCATCGCCTTGCCTGCAAGTGCATCGGCCTCTGACTCTACTTCGCTTTTTTTTGTGTTGCTGGAAGTGCCTATGCTGGTTGTGTCCTGTATCGCGGTCGCAATCTGCTTTTCGGCGCCAAAAGGCGGGTTAGTGGTTACCGCGCTGGTGCTGTTGGCCAACCTGATGGTGCTCGTCTGGGGTGCAGAATCAGGCTATACCGAAGATGCTGGCTACTTGCTAATCGTCTCAGCCGTGCTGCAGGCGTTTGGTGTTGTCGTGGCAACAAAAAAGCTGGATCAACAAAAGAAAAGTGAAGTGGACTAATGGCATTGATCATTACCCGGTCAAGTGATCAGGCAACATCGCCTCAATACGTTCCATCACATCCAGGCGATGAACGAAGTCATTGATGTAGTCCAGGTTATCAGTCTCGATGATCAGTAGTTCACTCATCCTGTACTGGCCGATCCATGCTTCATAGAGTTTATCGAGCCGCTTCAGGTACGCGGGTGGTATATCGTTCTCCATCTCGCGGCCGCGCAGACGAATGCGCTTGCGGAGTGTGCGCATGGAACACCTCAGGTAAATCATGAGATCGGGCGGCTTGATAGCCTCCAGGATCGTTTCGTAAAAGCGCCAGTAGGTTTCAAAATCCCGGTCGTCCATTCGGCCCATCTGGTGCAGGGCGGTCGCGAATATCTCTGCGTCTTCAAAGATGGTTCTGTCCAGCGCGATCACGCCTTCACTTCTGTCCACCTCCTGGTGCAGTCGAAATTTATTGGCCAGGAAGTAAATCTGGGAGTGGAATGACCAGCGCTTCATGTCCCGGTAAAAACTGGGCAGATAGGGATTCTGGTCGTTGGGTTCGTAGAAAGGCTGTATCTGGTAGGTGTTCGCCAGAAATTCCACCAGCGTCGACTTGCCTGATCCGATGTTGCCCGCGATGGCGATAGAACGTGGCATGAACTGCTTCTTCTGCCCAAATTCAAAGGATACCTCAATAAACGCAGGCCGGGGTCTCTCCACTCCGGCCCTGCGGGCCTGCGGTCGAGACGACGCAACGCGAAATTTCGAGCGTAGCGGAGCAGTCATGCG
>CAYGNA010000449.1:0-3584 GCA_964351065.1 uncultured Pseudomonadales bacterium | reverse complement strand
GCTACAGGCCCAGGATGAGACCGCTCTCGCCAGACTAACCGCCGAGGAAAAAAACATCAGTGCGTTAAAGGCCAGTGCCAAACGCCTGGCGATATGGGGGAAGGTCTACGACAATGAGAAGTTTGCCGCCAAGGCTAAGAGTATGGAGAAACGTATTGACCGGCTCGAGGCCGACAAGACATTTGTCACCCGCGGCACAGGCCTCTCGTTAACGCTGGACGTGCAGCGCTCACGTGCCAATCGTATCCTGCAGGTAGAAGACCATTTGATCCTCGCGCCTGATGAGAGCCCGCTCTTCTACATAGAGGAACTGACCATCAGGCCAGGTGACCGAATTGCTCTGCTCGGTCATAACGGCGCTGGCAAGACCACATTTATTCGGCAATTGCTGGCGCAATACGAGGCCAATGCGTCAAGCGATGAGGTCAAATTCAATCCACAATGTGAGATTGGCTACTACGATCAGGAACTTGAGCGCCTGGATCCAGCCTGGAATATGCACGAGACACTGCGCCAGACCTGTCCGGGTACCGACCCGGAATACAAGGCTGCCCTGATTCGAGCCGGCTTTCCGTTTAACACGCATGACAAGCAGGTCAGTGTCATGAGTGGTGGCGAACGGGCTCGATTGATGTTCCTCGTAATCAGGCTCAATCAGCCCAACTTTCTTATATTGGACGAACCGACCAATCACATTGATATTGAGGGCAAGGAAGATCTCGAAGAACAGATTCTGTCTGCGAATGCGACCGTATTGATCACCTCCCACGACAGGCGTTTCGTAGATACAATTGCCGAACGCTATGTACTGATCAGCAATGGCCAGCTCATTGAAATCAACGATCCAGCCGAGTTTTACACATCAGACCCCGACGCCAGACACAAACCTGACGCGGCCAACCATCATGATGCGCAGGAACTGATCGACGCAGACGCGGTGTTAGCGAGAATCGTCGAACTGGAAACATTGCTGGCCGCTGATCTGGCGCGCAAACCCAAATTCCAGAAACCCGAACGGCAGGTAGACTGGCGAGCCGAGATCGACGAACTCAACCGGCAGCTTTAACACCCGCGCCTGCGTCGAGGGCGTTCAAAATGGTGCAATTGACAGCCGGCTCTGCACCCCCACAGCAGGCTTCGGTGATCAGCACCAGCGCATCTTTCATGTGAGTAAGCTCACGAATTTTGTCTTCAATTGCAGCGAGTTTGGTCTCCGCCAGGTCTTTCACCTCACCGCAGGTACTGTGCGCCGGGTCAACCCGGATGGAGAGCAGCTCGCTGATTTCTTTCAGGGAAAAACCCATGCGCCGGGCGCGCACAATAAACTCCACCCTGGCAACATCATCGTTGGTATAAAGCCGGTAACCGGCATCTGTACGCCGCGGTTCATTCAGCAGGCCGCGGCTTTCATAGAAGCGCAGGGTCTCGTTGTTTGTTTCGGTACGTTTGGCGAGTTCACCAATTCGCAGGTAGGCCATGGTTATCTCCGTCGAACACAAAGCCTGTAGTCTACTACAAACCTTAGCAAGGCACCGACGTAATGCCCTGGCGCATGTGTGAGCAGTTGCGGCCCAAGTGGCACAATCACATCTCACAGACTACAAAACGGCGGGAACTGTTTTATTGACTTGATTCCAATCGCCCAATTATTACAGCCAGGGCTGGATATCGGCATTTCTCTACTGCTTCGGCGAGCGGGAACCAGCGTCGCACGCGTTTGTGACTTTCCCAGTGGCCTGCGGGCAGGAGCGAATCAACCGGCATGGCAAAAACCTCCACCAGGCAGGTGCCGCCCCACTTCGCCAGTTCGAAGTTGCCGACAACGTCAGGCCGCGGCGTCCCAAGCACGCCGGCCTCTTCCAAGGCCTCTTTTGCAGCAGAGTCAGCCGGCGACATGCCGGGCTCAACAATGCCCTTGGGCAGACTCCATTTTTTGCCACCGGTTTTGGCAATCATCAGAACTTCAATCTTCCCATCCCGCTGCCGCACGGGAATCACTGCTGACTGCCGGTAATAGTAATCCGGGCGATCACGAAAGGCTGGCCCAAAAGTACCCTGATAGGCGTAGCGAAGCGGCACATCGCCTGGTCGAACCAGGCGCAACAGCGAAGCCTGCGAATCGGCATCGATAAGTCGCAGCTGCGCGAGACTGGCTGTGGTCATCAATTTGCCGTTGACTGTGCGTGGCAGGGGCCCTTCGATAAGATCTTCCAGCAGCATATCCAGGCCTGGATTGTGACCAACCAGCAGTATCCTGTCTGCCTGACCGGTTTGTTCGTCCAGCACCTGGTGTAGCACCTGGTGACTGGCTTCATACAGGCGGGCATCAACCTGAACCATTGCCGCCGTAAGCCCAGCCGCCTTAACACACTTTTCTGCGGTCTCAAGCGCACGCCGGGCCGGTGAAGAGACAACTCGCGCGGGTAGCAGGTCGTTTGATCCAAGCCACGCGCCCATGCGCTGAGCGTCATGTTTACCCCGCTCGGTCAGCGGCCGATCAATATCGTCAACAGGCTGATTCCAGTCTGATTTACCGTGTCGCAAGAGCAGAATTTCTGTCACATCACTACCTTTAAGTCACCGTATGAAGTCACCAGATGCGTTAGCATACAGTTTTGGCACCAATCGGGGACATTTGAAAAACGCAACCAAACGACTGCTGATTGACGCCATGAAGCGTCGCTGGCGACACTACCAGCGACAGAAGAAAGCGTGCAGGTCGAATCCATCGGAAAAAGCTGTACACGACCTGCGAACAGCCATACGTCGCCTGCTTGCTGTGGTGTCGCTTGCTGCTGAGATTACGGGCGATAAATCTCGCGCCCGGGCCAGGCTTAACAAATACCTGAAGAAGCAACTCGACGAATTCGACGAACTGCGGGACCTGACGGTCGCACGCGAACGCGTTGAACAGTACCTGCCGAAATTCCCGGCGTTGACCTCGTTTTCCACCTGGCTCGCTGAGCGAGAAACTGCTGCGCTGCACGATCTCAGGCGCAGGCACAAAAAGCTGCTGCGCCATTCGACGTCAGCCAGGCGCCAGTACAGGAAGATTCGCCACAGGCTTTTACATAGCAAGGCAGATCTTGGGCAGTCTGTGCACATTTCCCTCAGCAGGGCACTCACTGACTTTCGCACAAAGGTTTCCAGCGCCAGCGCTCTGCAACCCGCCACCATCCACCACGCGAGAATATCCCTCAAGCGCCTCAGATATATCGCAGAGGTTGTGGGGCCAACCCCTGAATTGCCTGCCGAGGCCAGTCTTGCAGACCTGCAAACACAACTGGGGCAGGTTCAGGACCTGTGCGTACTGGCATCACTGTTTGAGGATTACTGCGCCGGGAACACCACAGTTGACGCCGGTGACTTCCAGCGGTACCTGCAAGACGAGCAGGCCCGCGCCGCGGCAGAAGCAATACAAGCCAGCCACGAAATCGAGACCACTGACGGTGCGTCCAGGTGACTTGTCTGGGGCAATAAAACGTGTTTTTCTAGCCGATCTTTTTTTGGGCAGAATCTGGCATGAGTAAACATTTTGATGTTGTTGTCATCGGCAGAGGCTTTTCCGGCATCCTTTCCCTCAT
>CAYGNA010000448.1:0-3598 GCA_964351065.1 uncultured Pseudomonadales bacterium | reverse complement strand
GAGGTGAACCGTTGCAGACAGCGAATTGCTGACCAGGCAAACGCTCTCGGATTTTTCGAGCAGTTTCTGTGCCTTGTCCGCATCAGTACCCGCGGGCACCGTCAGCGTGACGCGGTTGGTCACCTCGGTAAACCGGGTTACCCGGTCGACCCGGTCAAGCGTGCCTTCTGCCTGACAGGTAATCGACAGCCAGTCAAATTTCGACGCTGCGGCCACCGCGCGAAACGACAGCACAAAACAGGACGACACTGCTGACATCATCAGCGTCTCCGGTGACCACTGATCACCGGGACCATCAAACTCTGCTGGCGGCGCCGCTTCAAGATCGGGAATTCCATCAGCGGATACAACCAGGTTCCCGGTCCCGCTATCCGTTGCACTGACACTATAGTGATGTGGAAAAGCCTGCATACTGCTACTCCTTTTCTGCCAGATGTCTAACCAGGCGAAATGACCCGCGCACTTCACCAGGCGAGTACCCTGTTGCCATATCACCAGGGTACTGTTGTTCAATCACGTCGCGCAGAGTTGGCGAAATCATCTTGCCATGGCAGACGACACAAACGCCCTCTACGCCCTGCGCTTTCATAAATCGATATTCGTCGCCAACAATGGCTGAGTATTCCAGCCCACCAATGGGTTCACCCTGCTGCTGGCGTGCCTCAAAGTCCGCCAATACCCCGGCTTCCCAGGTGCCTGGCACTGCGGTCTGACGATTGCGTGGTTTGCTGCTAACACGGCTAACCTCCCACCCACTGCTTTTTGCCAGCGAGGCACCAATTTCCGGCGCTTTCTCGGCGCATACCCGCACAGCATGTTCCGGACCTTCCTGCGCCAGCGCACCAATCAGGGCAGGCTTGAGCTGACCGGCGTATTGCTTCACAAGGTCGAGCGCCTGTTGGCGCAGTTCCGCCTCATCTGCAGATCCCTCGCCAGCCTTGCCAGAGGAAAGTGCAAGTGGCTGCACCAGCAAAAGCAGCAGCCCAAAAGTCAATTTCCCCATACGAACGTTCATGAACAGCAATTTCCTTCGAATAGGGCAATCAGTATATGAGTCACCGTAACATGGTTGTTCTCGCACAGCGTCATGCCAGGAGATCCCCTATTGCATACATGTTTTCCCATACGGGAGCGATCTCTGTGACCGGGGTACGCCCAAGCCGGACAATGACTGCATCCTTTTCAGGAATACAAAGTATGCGCTGTCCATCGTATCCACTGCAGTAGAACAGATCAGGATTGGAAGGCTTCATCCACCACTGGGCACCGTAGCAGCTCTCACTGTCCCGGTAGGTGGGCGTGCGGGCGTAGTCCACCCAGGCCTGCGGCAGGATCTCCTGGCCATCCCAGGTGCCTCCGCGGAGGTAGAGCATGCCAAACCGGGCAAAATCCTGCGGCGTGGCCAGGAGAAATGACGAGCCGACAAATGTGCCAGAGGTGTCGGATTTTGGCGTTGCGGAGCGAGTTCCATTGGGATCACTCAGCTCGTCATTCATAAAACGGAGCATGCCGGAGGCGCCTCCGCCAACAGTGTCCTTCAGGATGCGACAAATGATGTTGGTAGTACCACTGCTGTACGACCAAAAAGTGCCCGGTGGGTGTGCCAGTGGTTTGGCCGCCGCAAACGCGCCTGTATCATGCCGGCCGTCGAACTGCAGCATGGGTATGACGTCCGACATCTGCCCATCCACATAGTCCTCAGCAAACTCGAGCCCGCTGGACATCCGTAGTAAATGGTCAAGTGTAATCCCGGATCGCGCGTCATGGGCCCACTCTGGTACCGGTGCCGGTGCGTACAGATCCAGTTTTCCCTGCTTTACCGCAATACCCACCAGGGCCTGGGTGATACTCTTGGCCATTGACCATGAGTATTGCAGGTAGAAGGCATTTGCCCCCGCGCTGTAACGCTCAAACACCAGTTGTCCCCGTTGCACGACGAGCAAGGCGTAAGTTACACCTGCGGCTTCAGAGAGATCAAAAATCTGGTCCGTGCAGTGATTAAAAGCACTCTCATCACCGGTTTCCAAGACAGCACGTGACCAGCTCTCAGTTGGCCAGTTGACTCCCGCCGGTTGCGTGGGCAAAGGCGGCAGGTTGTTCGCAATTGATTCAGGTTTTAGCAACTTGAAGTCCCTCTCCAGTTCATGGGGTGCAGGTCTGAGTCTGCATTTCCTGTTAGCACCGGGTCAAGCGCAGGCACATGGGATTGTGGCAGAATAGGACCCTCGCACTCGGCAAGGTCGACATGATGGTACAGGGCATTAACGAATCCAAGGTCACAAAATGGCTCGAGGCAAACGTACCGGGCGCCCGGGGCCCGTTTACGTTCTCGTTAATCGCCGGTGGCCATTCAAACCTGACCTATCGCTGCACAGACAGTAACGGCAAAAGCTATGTACTGCGCAGACCACCGCTTGGGCATGTCCTGCAAAGCGCCCACGATATGGGCCGTGAGTACAAAATTATTTCTGCGCTCCAGAACGCCATGGTGCCCGTACCCACGAGTTACGGTCTTTGCAAGGATCCCGCCGTCAACGAGGCTGACTTTTATGTCATGTCATATATTGACGGCCTGGTCCTCAACGATTCAGTGATTGGCGTACAGGTCGTTGCGGGCGACAGACATGCACTGGGCATAGACGTCATCAACATTCTCTGTGAACTGCATGCGGTAAACCCCGACGACGTTGGGCTGGGTGATCTTGGCCGCAAGGAAGCGTATCTTGCCCGTCAACTCAAGCGCTGGACCCGGCAGTGGGAAGATACCAAAACCCACGAGATCCCGGAAATGGAGGAGTCATGCCGCATCCTCACAGAAACCATGCCAGTGCAGATTGGCGCTACGATTGTGCACGGCGACTATCGGCTGGGCAATATGATCGTCAACGGCCAACAGGTCAGCGCGATCCTGGACTGGGAACTGTGCACGCTGGGTGACCCACTGGCAGATGTTGGCTACCTGCTGAACAACTGGGTCGCCCCCGGCGAGATCGAAAATGGCCCGAATGACCAGGCGCCAACGGCGGTTGGTGGCTACCCCTCCCGCGCGGCTCTGTGCGAAATCTACGAGGCCAAAACAGGTCGTGACCTGTCGAACATCAACTACTACCGTGCTTTCTCTCACTGGCGTCTTGCCGCGATTGGCCAGGGTGTCTACAAACGCTACCTGGTTGGGGCGATGGGTGACGGCCACGGGGTTGACCTCGAGCGCCAGAAGGCCGGTGTGCAAAAACGCGCAGCGGCAGCGCTGGCACTACTGTCCAGCTAGCATCGTTACGGTTAAGCCTGACTTTTGGGGGCTGATTAGCAGACTTTTTGACAATTCTTCGAATGATTTTCCCCTGATAAGACTCTTACACTTCGAAAACAGCAAACAGGACCTGGTTTGAAACACGAAAGCGACCTCTCCCTGGCTCGAGGGCTGCTACATGGTGATGCGCGGGAGTTCGATCGTTTTTTTAACGACTACTTCCCCAGGCTATACCGATTCGCCATGACGCGTATGGGGTCCGATGAGTCGGCCGCCCAGGACGTCGTGCAAACCACGCTCATGAACGCTGTTCGATCAATGGACAGCTTCCGAGGAGATGCGTCGATG
>CAYGNA010000447.1:0-3607 GCA_964351065.1 uncultured Pseudomonadales bacterium | reverse complement strand
CCGCAGCTTCGCTCGCCCCGAAATCAGAACATCTGAATCTGAATCAATTGAAATAGAGCCCGCAGAACCGAGCGTGGCTGACGCATCCAAAGAGCCAGTGTTCAGAACACTCGCACCCTTACCAAACAAGCGAATGACACCGTCTTTGAATTCAGCACTCTTTGCGCGAACAATCCCGTCATTGTTAATAGCGTGATCAAACAGGCTCTTGCTCACAGAACTGGTCAGCATCACCGTTCCACCCGCCGCATCGATGGTGCCTGTATTGGAAACGGCGGCCTTCAGGCCTTCATTGTTTTCCAGGACCGCGTCAGTTATCTCAATACCAATCAACTGCTCTGGGCCAAAATTGACGACGGCACGACTGCCACTCGCGAGATTTACATGGCCGAGCGTGGCGAGAATTACGCCAGTGTTGGAGACCGTCTCACCGAGGAGATTAACCGACCCGCCCACAGACGCTTCGATGATCCCCTGATTGACAACGTAACCGCCCGCACCAGGCACAGCCACCAGGCCGGTTGCACGACCCTCAAAAAGATCGTCAGTCTCCAATTGCAGTGCGGACGCAAAAATGCCAGCTGCATTAACGGTCGCCGTCTCGCCAAAGATCACCCCTCTCGGGTTCACGAGTGCTATCTGGCCATTGGCACTGATCGAACCAAAAATCGCTGTCGGTGAGCCACTCTCAATCTGACCGATGAACCAGGCCTTCGCATTGGGCTGACTAATCAGCACCGACTCATCTTTAGCCAGATCGAAACTGTCGAATTGCATCAGCAGGTTCTGCGACTGCTGGTCAATCAGTGTTTGCTGTTGCGAAACAGTCGTGACGCTACCCTGCCCCTGAACAACCACACCACCCTCTGGTCCCGCGTATCCCATGGGGACCATCAAAAGCTGGCCAGCAATTACGCCACTGACGAGAAGCCCCTTCTCGATCATATGCGTGGTCAAGGGGCGCAGTCTCAGCGGACGCTGAAGCATTGACGTACCGGTAAAATTGGCGTCTCCTGGATTTTCAGACCTGTCGATTGTGGCCATTTCGCCTTACCTTATGAGGTACTGAAGATCGAAGTAGAATTTCGATTCGCCGGTCGCCTGCGAGAAATCGTCGTCGAATCGGGCTGATGACGGCTCTGCAAAAATCAGGTTAGCAGCGCCCCGTCCGGGCCAATTAAGTCGCACACCTATTCCATAACCTTTAATCACCGCATCCCTGTTTGTGCCACCGGTTGCGGACCGCGCAACACCATAGGCATAGTCGAAGAAGACAAACGGCCGAAGTGGATCAAGTGGGAGATTGAACATGCCAGGCACATTAATGGGTGCATCAAAAAACAGCTCAAAGCCAGCGTAGGCACCACTGTCCACCGACACATCACTAACACCAAAAGATCGCACCGCATTTGGCCCACCGAGTGAGAATTGCTCAACACTGGAAAGGAACTTTTCGCTGTATTGTCCATTCATCCGGAACACCAGATTGAATGAACTTTCAGTTTTCGTGAACCAGTTATCAATGCTGAAGCGTTTAAGTACGTTGGCTGAGAACATCGTCTTGGTAAAGTCAGTGGACTGATCCCTGACAGCACCATTGATAACATGGCCCTGGTCAATACCAAGACGCCCGGACACCAATAATTGCGCATCGTCCCACAGCTGGTTGTAATCTACCGCAGTGCTAACCACTTCGATTTGTTCGTCCCTCGAAAGCAATGGTGCTCCGGTGACGTCAAACAGCACGTCTTTATAGGTGTATCCAAGCTGACCACTCAGGTTCAGCGTCCGCCCACGGAGGAACTGGTAAGAGCCCATGGCACCAATATTGTTGGTTTCACCCGTAATCTCCAGCGCCGCCGCACCAAGACTGGCCACGGCAAACTGATTGGAACTCAAGGTCGCACGCACCTTTCCTTTCCTGTCTTTTGTTACAGGTAATTCATACTCTGCAAGTCCATAGGTCGAACTATCCGGCCCCTCCGACCGCAAGAGGCCAACCAACAACCTATGCCCACGATTGCGCATATTGAGCCACTCGGCGGTCGCGAACAGACGCAACTCCCCGGTTGTTTCCGCGCCGTGGTTATCCATGAGAATTGAGGACTTAAAAGACTCCTCTTCCAGCACCGACAGGGTCAGGCTCGTTTCGCCTACCTTTTCACCTGGTGAAAATGATCCTCTAACCCTGACACCAGGTAAATCGTTAATCCGACGAAGGGCTCCTTCGATCCGCTCGTCGGTGACAGGCGTTCCAATCTCCCCGTTAAAAGCAGCGCTGATCGTTTCAGGAGAAAAAATCTCGTTGTTTGCAACGCCTACATCCCCTAGACGTCCTTCAAGCACGTTAAGCCTGATAACGCCGTCGGTGACTTCCTGCTCGGGCACAAACGCCGTGGCGAGGATAAACCCCTGTTCCCGATAATATTCAGTAACGCTGAGCGCGATCGAATCAAGCTGCTCAACGGTAATCCAGCCACGCTTTACATCGAGTTCGTCCATCAATGTGACGAGGCTATCCAGATCTTCCTGGTCCCAGCCTTTCCTGTCGACCATCTCCCGGAGGAAGCGACCTATATCAAGCAGGTCACGGTTGGTGAAGCCATTCTCATCAAGGTCAATATCCCTTTCTTCCTGGAAGCGACGATCAATCAGCGCCTGGATACTCTCTTTTGAGATCCCATGCGCCGGATAGGGCACAACACCTTCTATCCGGACGCCCGTCACGGGCAGTCGATCACTCAGTTCCTGGGTACCGTAGACCCGCTCGGCAACCCTGGGCACGTCAATTTCTTCTGGAATCTCCTCATCAAAGTAGCGATTGGAACGCGTCGCTTCGTCAAACTCCTTCATTCGAAATGGGTCGAAAGCCGGACCGGGAAACTCAGCTGCGCCCATGCTCATGAGCAACAGCGGCACGATGAGTATCAGCCTTGAAATGGGCGACATAAATTTGCTCTCCGTTCTAAGCGAATTCAGCAGACAGCGGGCCGGATACCCGCCACGCGGATATCCGGTACAAAAATAGAAAATACCTAAATAATTCAATCACTTTCCAGCAGGAATTTCGGTCATTTCCCAGACCCGGACAAGAGCCTGAAGTTATCCTACTTCCCGGGTCGAGTCCACGACTATGAGGCGCCGTAGACGGTTGCGCCCCACTGATAACGGGTGATTAGCGCCGCCCACGATATTTCGATTCAAGACAATCGGCCACGGATCCAAAAGCCAACTTTTTTGGACAGCTCCGTCAGGAAACTTCCAACAGCCAAACCGGACAAACAATGCGATCGAACAGGCGCCATTACGGGATAAGCGCTAGCCTTCAACAGGCCGGACAATTCGAAACCCCGTTACCGGATCAGGACTGCCGGAATGAGTAATCTGTTTATCAATTGTACACTCACTCCGGGGATCGGTATGCGCCCCACCCATTGCTTTAACAGTTTCTCCTGCAGTTGCCCATTCACGGGCATTGCCCACAAAGTTATATAAACCCCAGCGATTTGGTCGGCCCGACACCGTACACAGCAATTTGTAACCCAGCCTCACCCCACGGGAATCAACCGTACAATTGATATTGTCATCAAGTGGCTCTTCGGTGTTT
>CAYGNA010000446.1:0-3617 GCA_964351065.1 uncultured Pseudomonadales bacterium | reverse complement strand
GTCCAGTACCCCGCAAAGCGCTATCGGGCGAGGTATCTGAACCGCCCGCGGAGTGGGGCAGTCTGGGTGATGCTGAGGTCATCCAGGTAGAAGCCACAGGCCCCTACAGCGTCAATATCTGGGGCGTGGACATAGGGCAAAACTACTATGTTGCCTCATCCGGCGGCCTGAAGGCCAGGTGGGCAGAAAGGCTGAGTTCAGAGCCAGCTATGCGACTACGCATTGAAGGTAAGTTATTTGAACTGCGTGCAGTTGTGGTTAAAGATGAGGTCGAACTGCAGCGAATCGCCGGGGCCTTCAAGGAAAAATACGATCTCGACGCTGAAGAAGACTTTCCTGAGGCGATCCTGTTCCGGCTAGATCGACCTTAAGCCATGCAGCAGGAACCCTATACACCACTGGCCAACATTCCCTGGCTGAAATGGGTTGACCGCACCCAGATCCCTGCCTTTGTCATTGGCTTTTTTGCCCTGCTACTGTTTGTGCCCTTCTACAATTTTAATGCCCTGACTCCCAGGCTACCGCTTGAAGGCGCTGCATTCCCGCCGGCATTTGCGCTCGCGCTGATGTTCTTTTTGCAGTTGACCCGGGGCGCTGCAGGTGACCTGCGCCAACTGATCTTTGCCGGTAAAATTGACACCAGTTTCCTCGAATCTCTGGCTGCCAGCAAAAGCTGGGCACGGGGCGAACTGTTGCTGGGGCTCGGCATTGGCGCTGAACGCGTGTATGCACAACTCCGCTTTAGTGCCGAGGACGGCGACATGCTTTCTATGATGTCACCAGGTGCACTGGTTGTGTGCTTCAGCATCTTAGCCTATACCGTGGTGCAGATTCACCTGTTGGCGTTCTGTGTTCGACAGGTGGCAGTCTTTCGACGCGTGGCAAAAACATTTGAGATTGATCTCATGGCGCCGGAGCTGAACAATGCGCTGTCCAATCCGCTGATCCGGTTCATTGTGGTGGGGCTGATTGGTATTTCATCTGGCCTGCTCGTTTACGAGATGATTCCGTACCAGTCGCTCCAGATGCGCGTACTGGAAAGTGGGGCGCTTGCCATTGTGATCTGGCTCCTGCTGATCTTCGTTTCGTTTGTTCCACTCCTTATCCTCAAGTCCAGAATTGCCGTCGCCAAGGCCATGGAGATCAGTCGTATCCGTCAGGCGCTGCAGGGCAACATGGCTGGCATTGAGCACAGTCAATTCGGCGAGCGCCTGGCCGACTTCAGCCCAGCGGACCTGATGTACTATGAGGACAGAATCAAAAATATCTGGGAGTGGCCGTTTCAGGCCCATGTGCGCCGACTGGTCATTTTTGTTCTGCTGCCACCGCTGACCTGGATACTCGCCGCAGGCGTTGAGATTGTGTTCGAGAACATCCTGATGGGATAACGGCTAATGCCAAAGCCTTTTGCTTTTTTACCACTATTCCTGAACGCTATTCCTTAAAGCCATTCCTTAAAGCCATTCTCCTGTATGGCACGTTCGTATTTACCCTGTTTAGGAATAGCGCGCCAGCCCTCGACCAACCGGGTCCTGCGGGCGACCGCGACGGATACCCTCATCGAACGCAAAATTGCCTCGGCAAGAGACAGAACATCATCAGCTAATTGTGCCTGAAACTATAGGCGCAAACGCCGTGAGGCTATCCTGCATGACGCTGTTACCAAGTCCGTGCCCGGGAAAGAGGTTGGCAAAGCTCCCCTGCTCGCCGTGCAGCGCGAGGTAGTTCAGCGCAACTGTCTGCACCAACAGATTGACATTGTTGGCGGCCGGTGAAGATCCGGTTTCTACCGAGCCATCAGCACGAAACCAGCCAAGCTGTTGATGCCGCGCCTGCATATCGGGGGAGCCTCCGAGAAGTTGCGGCCTGCCAGCAGGGTTGTACACCAGGAAAAAAGCGGATGCAGTGGATTGGTTATCGCCAGTCCATTCGCCTTTACCGCGACCATCCATGCTGTCATCAATTCGGCCATTGCTCGCGACCGAGCCATCACTGAAAACATAAAGCATCAGTGGTACGCCAACCCGCGCGGCATACTCAAGACATGCACCCATGCACCGGCCGGCACGCAGATCACGGCGCTCGCCTGTGCCCCGTTCACCGGTATGGTAATCGAAGCCACCCATGGTAATGCAGCCCGCTCCGGCAAAACCGTTTACCACCAGTTTCATCACGGATGCCGTCTTGCCAAACACAGAGTAAGAATTGAAATCGTCAATCGAAAAAGTCAGGACCGCGCACACATTTTCCGGCTCGATCTCACGATGCTGCGCTCCCGGATCACCAAACCTGTCAGCCAGGTCAGCACTCTTGACGTAACCACAGCGCACCAGGTCCTTGATGACATCGTCCCGCGTAATGTGGGCACTAACCTGATTAAGTTTCATATCAGACAAACGCTGGATGGATTCCATCACCGCCACAGCATCCTTTTGTGACAGCAAACCAATCAGGTCACCGACATCCACCAATCCTGTTACGTCACTTGGCCTGTCAACCTTGGTGGGACGTTTGGAGGGATCCATCAGACCCGCCGGTGCCATTGAATTGCCGCCCGAGTCTGAACTGCGCGATCCAATCAGGGTGAGCAGGGAACCATCTGCACCGGCCCGGTTGATGGCGTACATGGGATTGTGCGGGTTGTTGCCGGTATCGTTTTCCGACCGTGCAGGTATAACGGCACCATTGGTTGCCGCCACCGTGCCGGGCGATGCCTTCTCGAGAATGCCGCGCAGGTAAGCCGCGTCCGAATGAAACGCCAGCCCCAGGCTCGTATCTACAAAGTCATTGGTATCCGTGACCGGATTGGTAACCGAAGGTACCTGGTCGCCCGGCAAACCAAGCTTGCTGTAACCTGCAGTGGACAGGAACTCAAGCTGCCCTCCTCGCCCCCCGGTCAGAACGTTAGAGCCAGCAATGTTGGCACCACCGGCCAGATCAAAGCAGATGAACGGGATTCTGCCTGCACCCTGTACGGCAATACCACATGATGCTTTGAGCGCCTCAAGATCACTCGACAGCGAAGCCTTTGCAGCCATGGGCGCGGCAAACAGGCTAAACAAACCCGCGCCAGCCACAACCGCACCACCCGCCTGGAAACCCTGCCGGATAAAGTCGCGACGCGTCATGGCACGGGGATGGTCGCTATGGCGTAGCGGCATGTCAGGGTGCAGGGACTGCTTTCGCTTTGCTGGTCTTTTCATGTAAATGAACCTCATTGACCGTTTGTTACTGGCTTTTTATTGCCGGCTTTTTGTTGCTGGCCTTTTTATTGCTGGTACTGCTGTTAATGGCACTGTTGTTACTGAACAAGTGTCGCGGCACTGCCAATACCTGCCGCACAAGCTGCCTTGGCTATCGTTTGGGTACGCCCGGCGTTGCCCGGAACACTCGCGAGCTGATCAATCAGGGAATCCAGTTCGCCGCGTGCCAATTGCCGAACGGGTTGCGATTCAACCGCGTCTCCGAGGAGTTGATCCAGCAGCGGCACAAGCAGGGCATCGCGCCCGGTCGGGGTCAGCGCTGCCTGTGTGCCTGCATCAAAGTCAAACGCAGGGAACCTGACTGCGCGCAATCCAGGATCCTCCACCAGCGCGTTGCAGTACTCGATCGCAAGT
>CAYGNA010000445.1:0-3626 GCA_964351065.1 uncultured Pseudomonadales bacterium | reverse complement strand
CGGACCCGCCCCGCAGCTGTAAGGAGTTGCTCCGCTAACCGGAGAGTCGTTGGCGAGCTGGGCCAGGATACGCGACTGCAGCGCGTCCTCGAACGTTGAGCCCGACAGGCGATCGATTGCCGCGCCGATAACGATGTAACCCATATTGGAGTAAACAAAACGTCCAGGCTTTCCGGGGGGCCTGGCGAACGCGAGCCTGGCCATCTCTGTCCGTTGCTCGGTTAACGGCCGGGCGTCAAGAAATCCCGACTTCAGGTACTGAACTGGCGGGTTCGCAGCCATGCCTGCGAGGCAATGCAGGATTTCATCGACCCTGGTTTCGTTCCAGCCCGGGTGAATCGATTCGGACAGGTCGGCAAAAAGCTGAGTGACCGGCATTTCCCACGTCGCCTCTGCACGCTGGACAAATGTACCGAAGAGCGACGCAGTAATCATTTTGCAACAGGAGCCAATATGCACGCTATCGTTCAGTGATGCAGGTTCACTGCCACCACGTTTTCTTGAACCCACAACTTCCAGAGTCACGCCACCATCGGCATCAACAATGCCGCCCACAATCGCGGGAATGTCGAACTTGCCAGCAAAGCGAGTCAGTGTGTCCAGGAGTTCGTTGGCCATGTATGGTTCCCTTCTGGCGTGGCAAATGGGGGTTTATCTAGTGTTTTGTATAGAAGTTGTGGCGTTTTGACCGTTTTTCAATGACAAGTGGCTCAGCGAGATTGAGACTCAAACGCCACAACCTGACGCTACATGGCATCGACTGTTTGGGTAGGATCCAGGGCAAAATGGACAGGATGTCCGTCGTGCACCGCGGCGCATGATCTACGGCACGGGTTTGGACCGCTGATTGCAGTTGTTGCTGCGTCATCCCGAAGGCATGTCGTTAGCATCTATGCTGGTGTCTTCAGGACTGACTGTGAAACACCGTCGCTGTGCCAACTCAAGTTGAATCATCCGACTGGCTATACTGTTGCCGCGGTTTTTTTGAAAGCGAGTGATAAATCCAGCAACTACCCATTTGATGCTGTGTATACAATTGACCTTAACCTGTCACAAACGACCACCGTTACAGGCGCGTGCAATGACTCTGGCTCCTTTGATGCGGGAGATGACTGCACTGGACCGTACAACGATTTCCTCCGGGGAGGCACGCTTATGGTGACTAATACCTATGATAAAGTTGTGGGCTGAGCCAGGCCAACCCACGACCAATACGTGCGTAGCGCCAGATCCCAAACGAAAGAGGACGTTGCGGTCGCCGCCGCTGATACCAATCAACGTGGCACCGGAGCAAACGCAAGTGTCAGCAGATCAGCCCGAAGCGAATTACCACTGCCGTCGTGCATCAGTGTATCCAGCGCAGCGTGCGTCTCCCGCCAGACTGGCAGGGCCCGTTTGAGTAGATTGCGACCCTTGCGCGTGAGTCTCAGGCGACGCCCCCGTTTGTCCTCCGGGTCTGCCTCAACACACAGCAGACCGCGGCGTTCGAGCGGTTTCAGGTTTGCTGTGAGCGAGGTGCGATCAAGCGCGAGGAGGTTTGCAACCTCTCCCAGGCGCGGCGCCTGCGGACGATTCAATGAGATCAGCAGTGAGAACTGACCATGGGACAGTTCCAATGGCCGTAGTGCTTCATCAAACAGGCGGGCGATGGCGCGCGCCGCACGTTGGAGATGCAGGCAGAGGCAGTGGTCGCGGACTTCAAGGGTAACCGAGAGCGGCAGTTCTTTATCCATGTTTTACAAATTTTAGGTTGACATCAACCTATATTAACTCGGAGGATTACTTGTCTCCAGAACAAACAGGAACCTGATGTGGAAATAAATTACGTTGATGGCGTGGTATGCGCCGTACCTACTGCCAACAAGGCAGACTATCTGGCTCACGCAGAAGCGGCGGCGATTGTGTTCAAGCGCTACGGTGCGATTTCCCTGCTCGAGTGCTGGGGCGATGACGTACCCGAGGGCGAGATCAATTCCCTGCACACCGCAGTCCAGCGCAAACCAGACGAGACCGTCGTCATGTCTTTTATCACCTGGCCATCAAAGGAAGTTCGAGACACTGCATGGGCGAAGCTGCAGGAAGACCCGGACATGCAGGAGATGACTATGCCATTCGATGGCAGCCGCATGATTTTTGGTGGCTTTGAACCCCTGCTTAACTGCTGACAGGAGAGCCCGCAATGGAATTCAAACACAAAGTCCGGACCTGTTTGTTCTTTGCAACCGAGGCTGAGGAAGCTGCAAATTTTTACGTCTCACTGCTGCCGGGTAGCGGTATCGACAACCTTGTAAGACCGGACCCGTTGGGCCCTGCACTCGTCATCGAGTTCACGCTTGGCGGTATGCCGATGATGGCCATGAACGGCAATTCAAACGTCGAATCAAGCCACACCCAATCCATCTCTGTACTGACCGAAGACCAGGAAGAAACGGACCGACTCTGGACACTTCTCACCGCCGGTGGCGGCGCCGAAGGCCGCTGTGGCTGGCTGCAGGATCGCTATGGCATCCACTGGCAGATCGTACCAAAAGCCCTGCCCGAACTGATGAGCACAGGTGACGCCGCACAGGGCGCACGAGTTCAGGCAGCGCTGATGACGATGTCCCGCATTGATATTGCAGGCCTCGAGGCAGCCGCAGCATGAGCGCCGCGGACCTCTCGCTCACCCGGGTTCTCTATGCCCCGCCATCTCTCGTCTGGCGGGCGTGGACTGAGCCTGCGTACTTCGAACAATGGTTTGCACCAGCACCGGTCAAGACCAGGGTCATCAACATGCAGGTAGAGGCAGGCGGCAGCTTTGATACAGAAATGACCCTGCCGGACGGGAAGGTTATCGCATCCACAGGATGCTTCCTTGCCGTGGATCCGGAACGACTCATCATCTTCACCGATGCCCTGCAGGGAGGCTGGCGACCCAACGGCGAGCCATTCATGACTGCCATGATCACCTTGTCACCGCACCCAGAAGGAACGGAGTACCGGGTGCGGGTGCTGCACAAGGACGATGCTGATCGACTTCGTCATGAGGAGATGGGTTTCCAGACGGGTTGGGGTGCAGCACTGGACCAGTTGGATTCGCTGCTCGGAGGCATGTCCTGAAAGGACTGGTCAACCTCGGCTCTAGGTGCGGGTTCCAAAAGGATAAGTTAGGTACTTTCTGCGGCACCTGACTCATCGACGCGAGAATTACTGCCTTTAATCTCGCTTCTGGCCGACATACAGATAGTACGGAACGCGTGATCCAAGCAGGTACGGTAGCCGGGTCCTGTGCTCCTCCAACCTGACTGTGCTGAATCGCTGCAGCAGGTACGGCAAATGATCAGGATTCAAAAAGACGTTGTCCCATGAAAACCACAGGGGCCAGAACGTCCGGGTCAGGCTGCCATGCCGCACAACTTCCTCCGGCGGGAATTTCCTGGATACAGTGAAGTCAACAAGCGCCACATACCCCCCTGGTTTCAGCAAGTTGAAGGCATTGTCGAGCGCCGCGATCCAGTCCGGAATCATGGTCAGCGAATAGGAGAACAGAACAATATCAGGCGGTGCGGCAGGCTGGAAAGTGCACGCATCCGTGGATAGGGATTTTAAACCGCATTTCACCGACCCGGCAAAAGTACCCGTTCCCA
>CAYGNA010000444.1:0-3626 GCA_964351065.1 uncultured Pseudomonadales bacterium | reverse complement strand
AGCCTGGACGGATTGCTGCTGGACAAGTTTCCACTCTTTCTCAAGATCAGGGAGCTTAGTCTTTATGGTGTGATCAATACTTTTCTGGACCTGGATCACCTTGATGATTACCCATCAAGATTCATGGCAGGCCGACGGGAGCGAATCGAGCGGGACCAGCCGTTTATGGATCTGGACTTTCACGCTATCAGTGGTTAACTCCTGGTAGTTTATCCAAGAGGATCATCTACCAGGAGTGCTTTCATTTCGCTGTATTTGGGGCGGCTATCAGGCTGATTTGCGGCGCCTGGTACCCACAACGCCGAAGAGTCCGGTAAGCATCAATCCTATGGTGGCTGGTGCGGGTACACCGCTGGCAGTGACGATCTGGAGATATGGCGCCATGTTGCTCTCGCTGCTGCCAATCACAAAACTGAGATCCCAGTTTGAAGAATAAGTGCTTGAAAATGCACTGTATCCATAACCTTCAGTCAGGTCGTTAACCAGCATGTTAGTGACATCAATGCTGTTCCAGCCGATGGCTGTGCCACTGGTGATATCAGCAATTTTCTGGTTGCCCGAGATTAACTGCGAAGCCAGGCCGGTGGCAGCGCTCGAATTGTCTTTGTGCCACAGTGACCCGAGCGTACCGCTGCCAGCACGAGAGAGCAGGTTAAAGTTGAAGGTAACCGATTGAATGTCGGCTACGTTGCCACCAAACCCACTCAGGTCGAACTGCATGTAGGCTTTCTCAAAGTACCTGTCTGCGCCGCCAAAAAAGAGGTAAGTGGTGCCCAGATCGCCACCCTCATTAAAGCCCGAGTAACTTCCTGCATACCAGTTGTTTCTATACCAGGTACCGTCACCTTCATTTGTTGTGGCTATATCGGTAACAGAGGCAAGTGCCAGTGATGGAACCAGTATCGCCGTGGCCGCCAGTGCAACCAATAATTTTTTCATGTACTTCTCCTTGCTCTGTTGACTGCCCGTTTCTCGAACAGGTTCCGTCACCGAACCGGACGCTAGGTCTGGTTCGGGCAGAGTGTTAAGGCAGACGTTCCTGCCGTGTATCAGGGTTAGGAGAATTTTCGCACTGTACGTTTTTTGTACAGATGACATGAGTCAACTATTTGTACAAATTTTGATCAATTCAGGTGTTACCTGATCCGGTCATATTTTTTGCAACAGGTTACTGAGTTCATCGCAGTGTTTGACGCGCTCGGCTGTGGTTGTGCCCAGGAAACTGACGTTAAGTGAAGTGACGCCATTTTCTTTGAGTGCCTGCAATCGGTCCCTGACGAAGCCCTCGGAGCCAATCAGCGAAGTTGCGTCCAGATAAGACTGCGGGATCGCCGCTTCAGCCTGGGACTTTTTGCCGCTCAGGTACAGGTTCTGGATTGTCTCGGCTGCTTCTTCGTAACCGTACTTGCGGAACACCTGGTTGTAGAAGTTTTTCTCTTTGGCGCCCATGCCGCCCACGTATAGCGCTATGCCGCCGCGCGACATGTCGCGATAGGATTCCAAGCCTTCACCGATAGCAACCGCGCCGCCGGCATAGATGTCGAGTGGCGCCCGACCTGGATCGCGTTTGGCTGCTCCCTTGCGCAGTGCGTCTCCCCAGACGGCGTCTGCGCCTTCTGCCATGTAAAATGCGGGTAGCCAGGCATCCGCAATTTCGGCTGTCATCTCAACGCTCTTCTCACCCAGCGTGGCGAGCGCAATTGGAATCTCATCGCGATAGGGATGGTTGATGATCTTGAGCGGAATACCAAGACCGGTGCCCTGATCTGCAGGCAATGGTATCTGGTATTTCTTGCCAGCAAACGTCAGCTTTTCTTCGCGCTTCCACACCTTCCGACAGATCTCAACAACTTCCCGGATGCGTGTCATTGGTGCATCGTAGGGCAGGCCGTGGAATCCCTCGATCACCTGCGGGCCGGATGCGCCAAGCCCAAGCATGCAGCGCCCCTCTGATAGCGAGTCAATGCCGGCCGCGGTCATGGCCATCAAGGTTGGCGTTCGACTGTAAATGTTTAGGATGCCACTTGCGATAGTGACACGTTCTGTTTTGGCGGCGAGATAACCCATGGCGCTCACCCCGTCAAAAGAATAGGCCTCTGGCACCCAGACAACGTCAAGGCCCGCTTTCTCCATTTCGACGATTTCTTTGGTTGCCCCGGCGAACCCCTGTGCATAACTCATCAGTGTTGAGATCTTCATCTTTCTTCCCGTTTGGAATCCTTGAGCGTGAGTCTAGCGCAGTGTGTCAGTGTGCGCATGGGTGCCGTCATCCAGCAAGTAAGGTAGTTTTATCGCCTGCTATACTTTTGTCATTTGTGGACGGGGTAGAACATGGCTGGCCAGAAGCAGTACGACGTGGTTATTTATGGCGCATCAGGCTTTACGGGCAGGTTGGTTGCCGAGTACATGGCCAGTCAATATGGGAAAGGCGTAAGTTGGGCGATGGCTGGCAGGAATCCTGAAAAGCTCGCCCTGGTGCGGGATGAAATTGGCGCTGCTGCGGATACCCCATTGGTGGTGGCGGATGCCGCTGCCCCTGCATCAATTCGCCAAATGGTCGCTGGGACAAAATGTGTGCTGACTACGGTAGGTCCTTACCAACTCTATGGCTCTGATCTGGTAGCCGCCTGCGCGGAACTTGGCACCCACTATGTTGATCTCTCTGGTGAACCCGCCTGGATGCACGAGATGATCGATAAGCATAGTAAAGCCGCCGCCAAATCAGGCGCACGTATTGTGTTTAGCTGCGGTTTCGACTCTATCCCCTTCGATCTGGGTGTCTACTTTCTACAACAGGCTGCGCGTGACAAGTTTGGTTGCACCGTTCCTCGAGTACGTGGCCGGGTGCGGAAATTCGAAGGTGGATTCTCAGGTGGGACAGCCGCGTCACTCACGGCAACGAAGACAGCACTCTCAAATCAACCCGAATTACTTGCAGTTCTGGTCAATCCATTTTCCCTGGCGAATGGATTTACCGGCCCGACTCAACCTGCCGATAACAAGCCTTATGAAGATGAGGTGGTGGGTTCCTGGGTTGCGCCTTTTGTTATGGCGACAATTAATACCAAGAACGTTCATCGCTCGAATGCGCTCCTCGACCATGCCTACGGTGAGGACTTTCAATACGACGAAATGATAATGACTGGTCCAGGCGAGCAGGGCAAAGCGGCAGCGGCGTTTGTTGCTACCAACAATCCTCTCGCGGGTGATGATGTACCCAAGCCGGGTGAAGGACCTTCAAAAGAGCGCCGGGAAGCAGGGCACTATGATGTGCTGTTTGTTGGCACCGCTGCTGATAGCAGAGAGATCAGGGCCGCTGTCACGGGAGATATGGATCCCGGTTATGGTTCAACGTCAAAGATGATTGCCGAGAGTGCGTTGTGCCTGGTGCAGGACTGTGATGATCTGCCGGGCGGCATCTATACGCCTGCGCCAGCCATGGGGCAGAAGTTGATTGATCGGCTGGTTGCGCGCGCTGGACTGACTTTTGATGTGCTGGACGGGTAAATGTCCAGGAGAACGGGTTGATTGGGGCTGCCGGCCACGCACGGGGAGGGGGTCAGATATGCTGAAGTTGTACGGTTCCGAAATCTCCTACTACACAGGGAAGATGGAGGCCTATCTCC
>CAYGNA010000443.1:0-3667 GCA_964351065.1 uncultured Pseudomonadales bacterium | reverse complement strand
ACCAATGTGGTGACCAAAGTGGTGCGCCGAGACTATTGTGGTCGAATAAAGGGCGTAACCGACAATTAAATTGAGTAGAGCGATTTGGCAGGGGTGGTTGAGAATGGACGCTGGTGCGAGTTTCGATTGCAGCTGAAAAAGCTGCTTACCCAGCCCCTACAACCACTCGATAAGATGATGCAAAGGATTAACCAGGGCTATCGCACAAATGACCAGGGCGCAGGTGAGGGAAAGCGTGGTAAAGGAGGAAGGCCGGTACAGTGTTTCCCGGTTAAGCAGTGCCATTACCCGTTGTTCGACACAGGCTTCGCCCGCGACAGAAAGTCCGTGAGCAAGTTGCGTGCGTTCCGGGATAAGTCGGTAGACTTTGATGATGGCTTCTGCAACATCAAGGTCGTCGAACTGATTCGCCGCGTGGAAGTCACACGCGGATTCTGTCAAGAGTTGCAGGTCTTCCATCAATGTCGCGCAGAATCGACGCGGTAACAACAATGTGACAAGTTGCGCAAAGGTCAATCGCAGATTGTCTTTTCTCTGTGCATGGGCACGTTCGTGGGCAAGTATTATGTCGATTTCATTTTCAGTGCAGGCAGATACAAGGCTATCGCTCATGTAGATTTTGTTGCGCCACCATCCCACTGTTAGCACGATGGCGTGCGAATCCGGAAGAGAACGGAATCCCTTCGATTTTTCATCACGGCCTAGCGTGTCAAGCTGACTCGTAATGCTGCGGGCTATACGTATGTGCTGGACAAGCTTCGCCGCAATTGAACCGACAATCGCGGCAAGAATAAGCAAACCTGCCATCGCCAGGAAGGACGAAGCAGGCGATGGTAGGTGGCTATCGCAGGATGTGTGGCAGTGAGCGCGGACCAGAAAAGATTCGAATAACGGGGTGAACAGCAATGAGGCAGTCATCAGGCTGAATACCATCGGCACTGACATCAGACTAAGTAGTAGTGCACTGCCAAAGGAAGGCTCAAGCCTGACAATTGCAGAACGTATGTGCGGATAACTAGCGACCAAAACCAGAACACCAGCCAGCCATAACAAAAGCCAAAGGGTTGCAAAAGAACCGATGAGCTGGATCATTTTGGTTCATCTCCCCGCATGCTTTCGCGCTTCTCACGAATCAGGTTTTCAAGATCGTCCAGTGCCTGGTCATGAATGTTGGAAGCGACGTGAACGAACGTGCTGAGAATGGTATCAAGTTCACCATCATGCAACTGCCTTATCACATCACCGACAAATCGACCAAGCAGTTCAGAACGAGTCAGCGTTGCCCGGTACACAAAAGCCTGGCGGTCTTTAGAGTATGCGAGCAGTTCCTTCCTGCGCAGACTCTCAAGGGAAGATTGCGCCGTACTTAACGTGAGTCTTCGGCTTATCCGCAACTGCGTCACAATTTCTTTTGCGCTGAGATCGGGCGTATCCCAGAGTATCTGGAGGATCGCCAGTTCAAGCTCGCCCAATGCGTGCGGGAAGATGCTGGTGGAATGGCGCTTGTTACTCATGAATGCCCATCATTGCATTGGCCAAACTTCGGTCGCTGGTCGAAGTTCTTGTCTCTGCCCGAAAAGTCAATTTTCTTCGGGAAATCACGTACTTATGCGGGTAGTTGTCCTGGCTGGCTGTTGCTGTTTGTTGACCCTCTTACCCCGCCTGCCTAGTATCTCCGGCTTGATGTCAGCGGATTTCGCTGACCCGGTCAAAAGGCCTGTGGTTAATCTACCGGCAATTAGGAAATGTAGCAACGACGGACGCAGCAAATGGTCCCTGTAGCTCATCTGTTTTTATATATTGAGATGTATTTTATGCGCCGTATTGGATCGATCCTGGCTATTGTGTTTGTTGCTGTTAATTATCTGCCGGCGCAGGCCGCCGTATTAGAGGAAGTCACGGTGGAAGGCAGGAAGGTCAATCTTGTCGGTGATTCGAGTTCTGCATCTGAAGGGCTAGTTTCACACGAAGAGCTTTCAATCAGGCCGTTGTTGCGCACCGGGGAAATTCTTGAAGCAGTGCCTGGCATGATCGCCACACAGCACAGTGGTAGTGGCAAGGCCAATCAGTACTTCCTGCGTGGCTTTAACCTCGATCACGGCACTGATTTTGCGACTTTTGTTGATGGTATGCCGGTCAACATGCGAACTCATGGCCATGGCCAGGGATACACCGACCTCAATTTTGTCATTCCGGAATTGGTCGAGGAGATCTTTTATCAAAAGGGTGCCTACTACGCCCATGTGGGTGACTTCTCCGGTGCCGGCGCAGCCAGTATTCGTAGCGTCGATCATACTGAAGGGCACCAGGTAGAAGTCGATCTGGGTCAGGACGCATACCGTCGATTGCTGGCGCGAGGTGACGCAGCCGTTGGCGGCGGCACCTTCTTCTATGGCCTTGAGCTGCAGCGTTACGATGGCCCGTGGACTGACATCAACGAAGACGTTGGCAAAACCAATCTTTGGCTCAAGCAGCGTTGGCTGCGGGACAACAACACGTTCAATCTGACCTTTATGGGATATGACAACCAGTGGAATTCAGCTGACCAGATTCCCGAGCGCGCAGTTGATCAAGGCATCATTTCGGATCTTGGTTCCATTGATCCAACAGTGGGCGGCGATTCAAGCCGATATAGCCTGTCTTTCGACTGGCAGCGCGAGAGTGAAGTGTCTGCGGTCAAGGCGATGGCTTACGTGATCGACTACGACCTCAATCTGTTTTCAAATTTCAGTTACTTCACAGATCCTGCTGGCGATCAGTTCAAGCAGGTTGATGACCGCAAGATATTCGGTTGGGATGCCAGCTATAGTCGTGATGGCAAACTCGGTGAAATGGACGTGCAGAATACCTTTGGCAGCCAGATGCGCTATGACAGGATTGATGAAGTCGGGCTGTTGCGGTCAAGCGAACGAATGGTCACTGGCGTGTCCCGGGTTGATGCCGTTAAACAGTGGAGCGCGAGCCTTTACTGGCAAAGTGAACTGGCGTTGATTGATACGTTGCGCGCAAACCTTGGCAGGCGCTACGCTCGTTTCGTCTGTACAGTCAATCCCCTGCCGTCTGGTGACCCGCTTGCTGTGGCATTCAATGGTGGCAGCGCAGACGATAGCATTGTGACGGCAACCTTCGGTCTGTCCTGGGCTGTTAACGAGCGCATGGAACTCTATACCAGCATTGGTGAAGGCTTTCACAGCAATGATGCACGAGGTACAACAATCAAGGTAAATCCAAACGACAGCACTGAGGTGCTGGACAAGGTAGATCCGCTGGTGCCAACCCTGGGATATGAAATCGGCTGGCGCACGTTTCTGAGCGACCGACTGAATGCATCCGTTGCATTGTGGCGCCTTGAGGTTGACTCGGAACTGATTTTTGTCGGTGACGAGGGCAGTACGGAGGACACGGGAGAAAGCTCTATCAGGGAAGGCGTTGAATTGACTGCCTATTACTACCTGAACGATACATTTACGTTCGACATTGAATATGCCTGGACCGACGCTCGGTTTGACGCGCCCGTTGATGGGTCGTCTAACATCCCCGGCGCTATCAGTTCGGTCTTCAGCGGTGGTATTCACGCTGACGTGGGCAATGGTTTTTTCACCAATTTCCGCCTCCGTCACTTTGGAGATTACCCTCTGGATGGTGGCAGTACGGCGGGTGCCAGTAC
>CAYGNA010000442.1:0-3706 GCA_964351065.1 uncultured Pseudomonadales bacterium | reverse complement strand
GTTTGACCCGGCATGGTGTATGCATTGACCAGCACGCCTTTTGAGAGACCGAGCACTCCGGGCTGGCGTGCCCCGGGCTGGCGTGCCCCGGGCTGGCGTGCCCCGGGCTGGCGTGCCCCGGATTGACGAGTAACTGACCAGACGGGATCCCCGACAGCTGGCGAAGTCTTACTCATCACCAGCGGCGTTCCGCCCAGATCGTTCACTCGCAGCAGGGCAAAATCAATGGGGGCATCCACGCGCAACACGGCAGCGGTCATTTCCATGCCCGCCGGCGACAGCGCCGTCATTGCCGTCTCACCAGCCAAAAGGGCCGCGCTGGTAATAATAAACGCATCCCGACCGGTAGACTGGATCACAAACCCCGATCCGGTTCGAACCAGTTCGGTACCTTCATAAGCATTAAGCGAAAGGATGCTGTCATTGAGATCGCTCTCGCTAAAGTCCGCCATCGCTCGCGCGGATAACGCAGCCAGGGCAATCAGAATCAGGCGCTGGAATGACATGGACAGATTGCAAGCATCAGGCTTCAGGAGTCGTAACAATATACTCCAAATTGTATAAACCTCAATCACTTATACCGACAAAACGAGGCTTCCGGACAGATAGTTGGCGTCGCTGTGACCGGGTTCACAGCATCGACAAAAATGGGGACACGTCTAGAATTGAGGCCGGGGATGAATTCGCGCTAGACTGCCGATCTTATGGTTATGTCCAGTGAGGAATTCAAGATGCGCTTCAGCCTCTGGCCGAGCCCTTCAGCACCGTTTTCAGAAGTCAGTTCACTTGCTGCTCACGCAGAGGCAACGGGTTGGGATGGGCTTTGGCTCGCCGACCACTTCATGCCGAACGCGCCCGATACCAGTGCACCCTGGCCAGAGGCCTGGACTACCCTGGCCGCAGTCGCAGCAGTCGTACCCAGAATCAGAATTGGCACGCTGGTAACCGGCAATACCTACCGTCACCCAGCCGTGCTCGCAAAAATGGCCGCGACTGTGGATCACATCAGCGGCGGTCGCGTAGTGCTTGGGCTGGGCTCGGGATGGCAGGAAAACGAGCACCAGAAGTACGGCATACCGTTCTCGACGGTTACCGGTCGACTCGCCCGTCTGGAAGAAGCCTGCCAGGTGATTAAGGGTTTATTTACTGAAACGAGCTTTAACTTCGACGGCAAGTACTACCAGCTTGCAGATGCACCGCTGGAACCGAAACCGGTTCAGCACCCATTACCGCTGTTGATAGGCGGTGGTGGCGAGAAGGTTACCCTTAAGATCACTGCGCGGTATGCAGACGAATGGAACGTCTGGGGAAATGTTGCAACACTCAAGAGCAAAATGGCGATTCTTGACCAACACTGTGAGCAGGCCGGCCGAGATCCTTCATCCATCCAGCGCTCCGCAGTCGCCATGATGTTCTTGTCCGACGACGAGGCATTTGTGGCAAAAATGTCCGCAGATCCAGCAAGACCGACAATTGCAGGTAACGTGAGTCAGGTTCAGGAAATCGTCGCCGCTTACGCAGCTGCGGGTGTGAATGAACTCATTGTTCCTGACTGGACCATGGGCCCTGGCGACACATCACAAAAGCGCGAAATTCTGGACAGGCTCATTGCCGAAGTTGCTCCCGTCGTCCGGTGAGAATCGTCACGGTGTGAAACATCGTTGCCTGGCCTGAACCATGATGTGTCCAGAACCAGGCAGCGCGCATCACCTCATGGACAATATGCCTAAAAAACGCGAATTGCCCGGCAACCTGCCACATTGGAATAAATGCTTCATCTGGAAAGGCTGGCAATTTAAAAATTGAATTATATGGATAGAAACGATATCGTTTTTCGATCGTGTATCCAGATGACCCAGTTTCAGGAAACCTTGCCTTGCACCTGCCACCTATTCGCCAACTCCAGTATCTTGTAGCCCTTAAAGACGCCGGGCATTTTGGCCGCGCAGCCGCGCTTGTCAACGTGACCCAGTCCACACTGTCTACCGGCATCAAGGAACTGGAGAACTTTCTCGACGTGACGCTTGTAGAACGCACCAACAAGAGCGTTGTGTTTACGGAACTGGGCAACCAGATTGCAGACAAGGCCCGCTACGTGCTGATGCAGGCCGAAGACCTGGTTGATGAGGCAAGGTCACATTCAGATCCTCTCTCGCTGCCAGTCCGATTGGGCGCGATCCCGACCATTGCGCCTTACCTCGTCAGCCACTTCGTGAAGTTGATTCGCAAGCGTTTCAGCGGGCTGAAACTCTATATTCGCGAAAACACCACAGCAAACCTGATTGAGGAACTTATTGCTAATGAACTTGACCTGGTGATCCTTGCGCTGCCATACGATGCAGGTCAGGTCGAAACCCGGATCATGTATCGCGAAGGTATGCACCTCGCATATCACAAGAAATCGGTGCTGCTGCAGGGTAAAAAGGTTGATTTCGACGCACTGCCCGACGAGAGCCTTTTACTCCTGGATGATGGTCACTGTTTGCGTGATCACGCACTCGCAGGATGCAGGCTAAAAAGCGCCAAAAAGATCCACACATTCGGCGCCAACAGCCTCGACATGCTGCTCCAGATGGTTGACGAGGATCTCGGTGTGACCGTGGTACCCGACATGGCTGTCGATGCCGGTGTCCTGAAAGGGACCAATATCCTCACCACTCGACTACCACAACACAGGTACCATCGCGACATCGGCTTTGCCTGGCGCAAGGGTACATCAAGGGAACCGCTGTTCAATGAGTTAATGGCCCTGCTGCTGCCGCGCGCATAAAGCACCCCGGGCCAAGCCCGGCAGGCAATTTGGGAAGCGGATCTACCGGCATATCCCATCAGGTCAGACAGGAACACCCGGGAACTGTGCGGAGCGTGTGTTTTCAATCGGCCGGTTACTGTTCTCGTGGTAGGTGAACACCACTGAGAGTTTGGTTTGCTCCGACCGGTTTCGACCGGCGGCATGGAACAGGCGGCTGTGAAAAAACAAGACATCACCGCGCGCCAGTTCAACTGGTATGGCGCTGGCGAGCAGCGACTTGTTCTCGGCAAGATCAGTCCGCAGGAAAAGTGCCGCATCGAACCGGCCGGGCTCGATCTGCAGCAGATGAGAGCCAGGAATCACCCGCAGGCAACCATTGGCTTTGGTCTCCGGCCCAAGCGCCAGCCAGACGCTGATCAGATCCTGTTGGTCGAATGACCAGTAACGATTGTCCTGATGCCAAAGCGTTGCACTGCTAAAACCGGGATGTTTGGTCATAATGCAGTTGTGATGGCATTGTGACAACGTCACCCCGGATCTGCCAAACAGCGCTTTCAGCCGACTCGCCACCGGATTCGAGGCTGTCCAATCGCGAAAAACGCTATGGCGCGCATAAGCGTGCAGCAACCGCCTTGGGGTTTGCCCACCCTCGGCTGCCGCATCTCGAGGTGACCCAGGGTACTGGACATCAACCTCATACTCGATGGGTGCCAGGTTTTGACCGAGGTGCATCTGCGCAGTCACCTCCATGGCGGAACACACTGCCTCATCCGCCAGTCGCCGGACAATTAAATAACCATCACGGCGAAATGCCGCAATGTCCGTCTCGGACAATATCTGGGTGCTTGCGTTCATGGTGCCTGGTCCTCAACTCCCTTGTTGTTTGAAAGTCCTGCCGCACGTAACTCCCAGGCATCAGATCTGGATCGCCGGTAGTCCGCCAGCGCGTCGCTT
>CAYGNA010000441.1:0-3708 GCA_964351065.1 uncultured Pseudomonadales bacterium | reverse complement strand
GGCCACAGGTGGCCACTGACGATACCGAGTCCGGCGAACAACGCTGGTTTCGACCAGGCTGCCGCGAACGCGAGTGAACCCCCGATGGCAAAACCCGACAGATACACCCGGTCGCGGTCGATAGCCCGGGAAGCCGCGATGTCTTCAATGATGGCTTCGATGAAGGCGACGTCGTCCAGGTTGCCACCACGGAAACGTCCGGAGAGATCGTTCCACGTGTAGACTGTACGCCCATCGCGCTCGAAGCGGGTACCGTAGGGATAGGCGACGCGAAATCCCTCGCGTTGTGCCAGTGTGTGCCAGCCGGATTGCCGAATGGCCGCGCGTGCACCTTCGGGTGAGGTCGCGTGCAGCATGATAACAAGTGGCGTCCGGGTCTCGCGATTCGGGGTGGGGTCGAACAGCAGATAGCTACGCTCATTGCCGCCGACGCTGACCTGCACCGGGGTATGCTGCCAGTCATCTGTTGCACATACCTCTCCCTCTCCTCGCACTGATCGCCAGCGTTTGATGCGCTGCAGCAGCCCGTCACCAGTGCCAGGCGAATGACCTGGCCTTTATAATTGTCGTCAATCTTGTCTACGATAATTCAGTCTGGTCAAAGAAGTAAACATGCCGGATTCACGCAGCAGGTTGAGGGTGCAGTCCAGAGCGAGGTGATCTCGCGCCGGGGCAGGCACTGTTGCTACCAGAGTACTGAGTTGGCACGCAAGCAAACGCATGGCCGCTTCTGAGCTCTCCGTATGCCCATTTATAGAAACCGCACCCGGCCTATTCCAACTCAGCGAGGAAAATCTCCAGTGCTTGCAGGTCCACCGTGGCATTGCTGTTGGTGTCTACTGCACTGAACCAGTTTTCGGCTTCGGGTGAGAGCTCTTCAACTTCACCGGCGAGGAACTGTCGGTACTCATCAAAATATGGGTAAGCTTCGTCGATGGAATGTGATTCCAGCATCCACGCCCAGTCGTCCGGGACAACAATGCCAAACGGATAACCATTGGCATCAATCATGCCATCGTTCGGATTGACGTTGGCGAGGTCGATGTCGTTGTTTGTGTTCATGACATCCAGGAACACGCGATATTTGTCCATTGTGATCTCATGTGCCTCGCTCAACGCATTGAGCTCTGGATTAGCCAGCGTGATTTCGATCCTCGTTTCCGTCTTTGGTGCAACAAACTCCCCGTTGTCGTATACGTTCGCATAGGCCTCGAGCGTTGATCGCGTGTTGTGGAAGATCGGGATGTCATCATCTACGCCAAAGTACTTTACTCTTTCCGTGTTGTTGGTCAGGTTGGTGTAGGTCAGCTTGATCTGCGCATCACCCACAAACGGCGCATCAACTTCGGTAAACGCATTGCGCGTATTTTTGATTTCACCGTCCAGATCCAGCATAAGCGCATGGTTGTAACCAGCACCACGGGCGATGGGGGTGAAGTTCATCTCGATAGTCTCCAACCCACCTGTCGCATTGTAGTTCTCGGTCACGGAATAGCGCACGACAAAATCGTTGTAGTCAGCATCTCCCGCCCTTGGATACAGATCTTCGAATGCCAGCACGGCGTAATTGGCATTAGCTTCACCGGGAAAAGTCAGCGAGACTTCACCGCAACCGGCACCACCGCCCGCGAGAGGTAACACAGTGAGGGTGATGGTCGTTTGATAGCTTCCTGCCAATTGCGATGAAATTGCGCCAAGTCGGCCACGTACAGAAAGCTCGTGTTCCCCATCATGTCCCGCATCGCCCTCGGTATCGAAAAACTGTACAAAATCATCAATCATGGCGGTTGTATCGATGCTGAATTCCCCGTTGCTCAGTGGAAGCGCTTCAATGACGATGCGAACCGGCACATTGGAATTCAGATGGAACTGATCGCTGCCATGATACTCGGTGCCGGCCGCGCCGCTTGTGCCTGATGCGGTGAGCCTGAAGTCATCAAGTCCAGTCAGTTCCGCATATGCGCCAATACTCACGCAGACAATTGCGTTGTCCTGCACAGCGCCACCGGCGGGTGCACCATAGCTTGCAGCGTGTACCGGGCGACTGAAGAGAAGCAGAAAGAACAACAGAGTTCGCATGGCTATCCCAAAATAGTGGGTTTGATAACAATCAGGACTTCGGTTTCTTTCATTTCGGTTCGTTTCTGCGAAAACAGGCGTTTGACAGCGGGAACTTTCGAAAGGCCGGGCATCCCGGCCTCCGATTCACGCTGTTTCTTTTGCAACAGACCACCCAGTACGACTACGTCACCGTTGGTCACTTCCACGAAGTTGGAAACCGAGTGAGAAATCAGCAGCGGTTCGCCCCCGGCTGCCATCGTCAGGTCACTGACAGAAGCGTCGACAATATCCAGGCGAATGCCATGGTCGGCGCCAATGTGCGGTACGATGTTGATGTTCACGCCGTATGCCAGACCTTTGCTACGGTCGGTGTTGTTCGAAATGCCGGCGAGCCACATGGTTTCTGTTGAGTTGAAGTTAGCCGGTTTACCATCCAGCGTCGTGATGCTTGGCATGGCCTTGATATCCACTTCGCCGTGGCTTTTCAGGATGCCAATCGAGTCTTTGAAGCGTTTCATGGCAACAGTGTTTACGTTAGAGGCACCCGCCACGTTATAGTTGGTCTGTCCGGTACCGTTTCGGTTCAGCAGTTCATTAACCATCGCGAGTTCCAGGCCTTCCTCGATCAGGTTCAGGTTGCCCCAGTGAATGCCAAGGATGTCGAAGACCTCACGACTCACCTCGACGATCGAGACCTCCAGCAGCACCTGTTCCCTGGGTTTATCCAGCAACTTCAGGCTCTCTTGAATGCGCTTTTGCATGGCGGGTGGCGCAAAGATGCTGATCAGGTTGTTTTCCTCGTTGACGTTAATGAACTCGCGCTGTGCCGGGCTCAGGAGGTTCGCGAGTTTGCTTGCCTCCACGTTGTGGGGCCGAAACCGGCAGGTTTCCGACAAAACTGCGAGTGACGGGCTGCCGCGGTACTGGCTGCCGACATAGATAAAATCCTGGTGTCTCTTGTACGCAAAGTTGCCCGGCGCGAGTATTACTTCCAGCGCGGACTCAAGTGACTTGCCAAGCAGCGTTGCTGTTACCAGCCCTTGCACCGTATCGTCAGCGACGATCGGAATCTCCGTCAACATTGAAAGTTCCAACAACGCTTCACGAATGTCAGCTTCAATGAAGCTGATATCAACCGGGGGCATGCCACTCAGGTCTATCCCTTCTTCAGCATCGACGCATTGGATGCTGGCGGCGGGGCGCAGGGTTTTGGTTCTGGCAACCGCCTGCTGGCGCGTTGCCATTGCCTCTGCGCGGAATGCAGCGGTCAACTCACTCAGATGGCTTGTGTCGTCAACCGGTACCCTTGGCGTTGTCGCGCAGCCCCCGGTTAACAACAGGATGGATATAACAGCAGCGCGGAACATCTCATTGACCTTCCGCTGCAATCGTGGCGAGCACGCGTTCTTCTGAGCGACCACTCTCAGCGACAGCACGCAGATTGAATTCCTGGCCGCGGAAGAGATCCGCGGCACTATGTGACTGTTTCAGCATCACGCGCCGGGTCATACCGGGGCGTAAGGTTACGGTTTGTGGAACAAAAGAGTAGGCATCAACACCCTGCTCCTGGTCGGCGCCGGCAGGCAGTTCAATCGTGACGGTCTCACGTGAAGGATTAATGACCGTCACAGGTGTAAGAGGTAATCC
>CAYGNA010000440.1:0-3724 GCA_964351065.1 uncultured Pseudomonadales bacterium | reverse complement strand
TCTGATCGAGGTACCGCCGTTCGCCCCGCACCAAAACGGCAGGTTTGTACCAAACCTGTCCCTTGGAGCATTAGGCGACGCAAACTTCGAGCCCTACCAGGACAAGACGCTGAATTTTGGCTACACCGCCAATCGCGCGTGGCTCAGAACGATTGTCCGCAATCCACTTGATGAAAGCGTGTCACGGTATCTCACCACCGGTCAGCGCTACATGCGCCCAATTATTGTCTATGAAATGGACAAAAACGGTGATCTTGTCGAACGACTCTACAACGATCAATTCCAGCCGTTCTCGGCAAGACCGGTGCCGTTGCCAACGCTTGTTGTGCAGCTTGATTTCGAGCCCGGCGAAGAAAAGACGCTGCTCATTTACATTGGAGCCGCAGGATCCCTCAGCCTTAACCTGACCCTGTCGCCGCCCGAGGGGGTCGAGGCCGCCAATGACCGCTCAATCCGGAGCCTCCTGTTCATCTCCGGCATCATCTTCGCGCTGGTTGTCATCAACCTGTCCCACTTTGTGGCAGTGCGGCGTCCCGCGTACCTGGTCTACGCCATCATGGAAACCTGTATCGGGCTTTACCTGTTCCATATGGATGGCTACGCGTTCCAATACCTGTGGCCCAATCTCACCACCCTTAATGCCTACGGCACGCCCATACTGGGGCACGCGGCGAATCTTGTTGGCACTGTTTTTGTGATCCTGTTTCTGGATCTACATCGCAAACATCGCCGCCTGGCACTGATTCCCATGATCTATGGCGCTCTCTCACTCCTGCTGCTGGCGACAATCACGATCACGCCGGTGCGACTATCCAACGAAATCGGCACATTTCTGACATCAACCGGCCCCCTGATTTATGCGGCGATCGGCGCCTATACATTCATCAAGGGCAACAAGTCCGCCGCCTTCTTTGTGATGGGCTGGCTATCGCTTGGGGTGGGAAACTTCCTGTTTGGCGCCTCGGTCATTGGCTGGCTTGATCTGCCGCTCATATCGACGGATTGGCTGCGCCTGGGGGCACTGGGTGAAGCGCTTCTGCTGTCGCTTGGGCTGTCTGACCAGGTGCGTCGCCTGAACCGCGAGTTCCAGAAGTCACAGGAAAACCTGATCACTTCAGCGAACGCCCGTCTCGAGGAGGCTCGCGAGAGGCTCTTGCTTGAGGAAGCCAACTTTTCACAGATCCAGCAGCTTCGCGAAATGGACAAAAAGCTCGCCAACACGAGCCACGACGTCTCGCAGCCGATCTATTCGTTAAGGCTTTCCATCGGCGGACTCGCCGGACAATTGCGTGATCCGGCCTCTGTCGAAGCGTTGAACAGAACGCTGGATTCCATGGAGGCAACCCTGAAGGCAAATCTTGATCCCTACAGGGACGGGCCGGCCCCCATTGCCGTCAGCACCTATGGGGATTTATTCGAAGAACTGATCCAGTCATTTGCTGAAGAAGCACGGGATCGGCAGGTGACGCTTCGAACCGTTCACTCCAGCCTGCCCGTGGACCCGGAACTCATCGTCCCGGTACGCCGCGTCATACAGAATCTTCTCGTCAATGCGCTGCGACATGCACAATGTTCGCGGATTCTGGTGGGCTTAAGGCGCCGCCCATCGGGAAACGAGATTATCGTTGCCGACGACGGCGTTGGCATGGGCGAGGTCTCGAACCCGGGGCTGGGACATGCCATCATTCGCGATATTGCCTCTGACCGTGGGTGGGCGTTTTCAATCGAGACTCGAGCAAGCGGCGGCATGGTGTTTCGGTTGCACATGAAGGTAGTCGCATGAGTTCACCGCTGAAAATACTCGTTGCCGACGACCATGAGATATTCCGTATGGGACTTCGAACCTACCTGGACACGCGACCGGACGTGGACCTCGTGGGCGAGGCGACATCCGTCTCCGAGGCACTTGCCCGGATTCGGACAGCGCCGCCGGATGTTCTGCTCCTTGATTACCACCTGCCTGATGGCACAGGACTTGATGTGCTACGGGCACTTCAGGAGGAAAAGAGACTCGCTTTCGCCGTGATCATGCTGTCCGGCACGGTTTCACCCCAGATCCTGTCGGACTCGCTCGCCGCCGGCGTTTCCGCGCTGGTCGCCAAGCGTGGCTCCATCGATGATCTCGGTGAGGCACTGGATCGACAGATGCATCATCGCGAGTTTATCAGTCCCGAATTTCAGAGAATCCTGAAGGAAACCCAAATATTGGGCACGTTGACGCAGCGAGAGAACGAGGTGCTGCAGTCGCTCTTGAGTGGGCTCACAATACAGGAGGTTGCCGACACACTTGCCATTTCGTTCAAGACGGCCGAAACCCATAAGACGCGCATTCTGCAAAAGCTGGACGTGCATACCCTGCAGGGATTGGTAGGCAGAGCCAGGAAGCTCGGCCTGTTGGGCGAACTCTAGCCACACTAATCAATGACCACACTAATCAATGACTGCCATCACCAGTGCATGCACCAAAATCGCAATCAAGGTACGAGAACAGGACACTCATTGCGAGAATACAATAAGTGCCCTGCCTGACCCTGTGTCTTATCCCTGCAGACTGCTGAAGTTTTTGCCTTCCGCAACAAGTCGCTCAAGCAGCGGCGCCGGCTCCCAGATATCACCGCCGTACTCCTCCTTGAAGCGCTTGATATCAGCGAGGATGTTATCAAGCCCCTGCTTGTCAGCCCAGAACATCGGACCACCAGTGACTTCCGGGAAGCCATAGCCGTTGATATAGACAATGTCTATATCGCAGGGGCGGATCGCAATGCCTGCCTCAAGGATGCGAGCACCCTCGTTAATCAGCGGATACAGGCATCGCTTCAGCACTTCCTCGTCATCAATCTCACGGCGGGTAATGCCGAGTTCGGCCGAGGTTTCCTCAACCATCGCAACCACCTCGGGATCCGCCTGGCCTGCGCGACTGCCCTCGGGATAGATGTAGTAGCCGCGGCTCGTCTTCTGGCCGAACCGCTCAAGTTCACAGAGCTTGTCGGCCACGCGCGCGGTGATTGGCACATCTTCCGGTTTCACGCCAGACAGCTTGCGAGCGCGCCAACCAAGGTCCAGGCCCACCAGGTCATTCATCTGGAAGGGCCCCATGGGCATGCCAAAATCGAGCAGCACGTTGTCAACCTGGTACGGGGTTGCCCCCTGCAGGATGATCTCGCCAGCCTGTCGCGTATAACCGCCCAGCATTCGATTGCCTATAAATCCGGGCGCGTTGCCGGAGAGGACGCCAATTTTGTTCAACGTGCGACCGAGTTTCATTGAGGTGGCGATGACATCTTTTCCGGTTTCTTTGCCGCGAACAACTTCCAGCAGGCGCATCACATTGGCCGGGCTGAAGAAGTGCAGACCAATCACATCAGCCGGACGGCTGGTGGCGTTGGCCATCTTGTCGATATCGAGGCCCGACGTGTTGCTGGCGATAATCGCCCCGGGTTTAGCTACCGCGTCCAGTTGTTTGAATGTTTCCACCTTGACGTCGATATTTTCGTAAATCGCTTCAATGATGACGTCAGCATCACCAAGCCCCTTGTATTCGGTAGTGCCTGTGAGCAGCGCCATACGCTTGTCGACCTCTTCTGCCGTCATGCGGCCGCGTTGTACCTGGATGTCGTAGTTACGCTTGATCACGCCCATGCCACGGACCAGCGCTTCCTGGTTCATTTCCAGCACGGTGACGGGAATGCCTACATTCAGGAAACACATGGAGATACCACCACCC
>CAYGNA010000439.1:0-3728 GCA_964351065.1 uncultured Pseudomonadales bacterium | reverse complement strand
CGCCTGAGCAGCGTGGCCTCGTCGATACCGTCTTGCGGAGCGACGCTAACGAGTTTTGGCTTGCCCTCGGTAAGCGTCCCCGTTTTGTCGACAACCAGCGTGTCGACCTTGCGCAGGACCTCAATCGCCTCGGCGTTCTTGAAGAGCAGTCCTACGCTCGCGCCTTTGCCAGTCGCCACCATGATGGACATGGGCGTCGCGAGCCCAAGCGCGCAGGGGCAGGCGATGATCAGTACGGCCACGGCGTTGATGAGCGCGTGCGCCATTCTTGGCTCCGGGCCGACAAGCGCCCAGACGACAAATGTTGCCAATGCGCTCAGGATAACGATCGGCACGAAGTAACCGGCTACAGCATCGGCAAGTTTCTGGATTGGCGCGCGGCTTCGCTGTGCCTCGGCAACCCTCGCCACGATGCGGGACAGTAGCGTCTCGTCGCCCACCTTTTCGGCGCGCATTACAAGGCCGCCAGTACCGTTGATCGTCGCGCCAATGATCTGGTCACCTGCCCGCTTTTGCAGGGGAAGCGGTTCGCCGCTAACCATAGACTCGTCTATGTGGCTCTCTCCTTCCAGTACCACCCCATCAACAGGCACCTTCTCGCCCGGACGAATTCGCAGCCGGTCGCCTGTTTGAACTGCGTCCAGCGGTACATCCTCTTCGCTGTCGTCATCCAGCAAGCGGCGCGCTGAAGTGGCTGCCAGCCCCAAAAGTTTCTTGATAGCCGTGCCTGTCTGACTGCGAGCGCGAAGCTCTAGCACCTGGCCAAAAAGAATCAACGTGACGATAACCACTGCGGCCTCAAAGTAGACGGCGACTTCGCCTTCCTCGCGAAACGATGCGGGAAAGATGCCCGGCAGGAAGGTGGCAATCAGGCTGTAGCCATAGGCGACGCTCACGCCAAGGCCGATGAGCGTGAACATATTCAGGCTGCGGCTTTTTAGCGACTGGAAGAAGCGCACGTAAAACGGCCAGGCAGACCAGAGGCACACGGGCGTCGCCAGCGCGAGCTCGAGCCATACACGTACACGCATCGACATCAAAGCCGAGACCGGGTGACCTGGCAACATGTCGCCCATGGAAACGAAGACGACAGGCAATGCGAGCGCGGCGGCGAACCAGAAGCGGCGTTGCATATCGTCGAGTTCGGCGTTGTCCTCCTCGTCCGCTGCTGAACTCGTTCGCTCAAGGGCCATACCACATTTCGGGCAGGTGCCTGGGTGACTTTTGCGGATATCCGGGTGCATCGGGCAGGTGTAAACCACGTCCGAATCGACTGAGGCTTCGGCTTCATGGGTCTCGGATGCCCCCGAAGTTGATTTGTCATGGTGTTGGGCGTGTTCCTTCATTCAGACCGTCCGTTTGACATGCAGCGTGGTCGCTTTGGAGAGGTTGAAGTCCGTTCCCGACTGCTTCGCAGCACAACGCAGTGCCTGTCAAACTGCTTTCCCTCAGTATCTGACAGTTCAGCGCTCGTCCTGTTCCAAATAAATGGCCTGACTTTCATTGCTGGTCCGCCTGCGTGGGCTGTTATCCCATCATCTGCAGTATGCGGTCGGCGAATTCGACCTGAACGAACAAGGCGGATAGCGCGATTCTTCTAGGGGATCACTTATTAAAAAGATGATTGTCTATACCGGTGCGGCGAGCGTCTGTGCGTCAGTGCACAGAGCCATAGGGACAAAAGCAGGTAAATGAGGGCAGGTCCACTTTCTGGCCAGCCGCACGGTAGTCTCAGCGCCTTGTCCGGGGAATGGCCCTGACCCCTGTCTACATATCGACAGGCTTTCCCTTCAGCACTTTGTGTCCACTGAACATGGCCGAGGTCAGACCTGCGCCCTCGCGCACTTCAGTAGTTACCACGCCCGCGATATGGACCGCGATGCCGATCAGCAGCAGGTAGAAGCTGTATAGGTGGACCAGAGCAAAGGGTTTGCGCATTGATCGCATGTCTGCGTACGCGGATTTGTCGTACATCTCGGGTGAGTAGGGCACGAGCGTGGCAGGGTCAACGCCTGGCGCTGCGATCCACTGCGCTATCCAGGAACCGAAAGGTGGAAAGTAGATATCGCTGCCAGCAAGCAGCAGTCCGGTTGTAGCCTGCACGATCATGAGCAGCAGTAACCCCGCAACTGCGATTCGTCCCAGCGGATTGTGACCAAGGTAAAGTTGGGGTTGTCCCGCCTTGACCGACGCGACATAGCTCCGCAGGCTTTGGAAGTAGCCCCGGCCGCCCGGCAGCATCTGGTGCCAGCGCGCGTGGTGGTTGCCGAAAAAACTCCAGACAATTCGTATGGCGAGGTTCAGCACAAACACGTAGCCTGCCCAGACGTGTAATGTCTTCAGCAATATCTTGCCGAGGTTGGAAATTTCCAAAGCACCTGCGTTCAGGATAATGGTGCCGAGCACGGCAAGCGTGAGCACACAGAGCACGTTGATCCAGTGAAACCAGCGCGTAGGCCTATCCCATACGTGGTAGGACTGCAGGTCGGGTTTGGCAGATTCTGTTGTCATCGGATCATTCCTGGTCGTCGTTGTGTTCTTTACGTCCGTCACGTCCGTCGCGTTCATCCGGTTCGTCAGAACTACGATGGCACTCTACACAGTTGTCGAATTCACGAATCCCCTCTTCCACATGCTCTGCGCGGATCCCCGTGATGGTGTGCTCATGACAACCGTAACAGGTGTACTGGTTGAATGTATTGCCAACGTGACAGGTAGCACATTGTACATTGTGATCCCTGTCCAATTGGAAGTGCGTGGCATGGTCGAAGCTTGCCGGCGTCCATGCTGTGCTGGTGTGGCACTGGTCACAGCCGCTTGCCACATTCTGATGCAGCGAATCTGGCGGTTTGGAATGGCAGGATGCACAGTCAGTACGCACATTCTGCTGTAGGAGGGTGTGCGAGAAAGGCTTCATAGCGTTTATACCCGTGACACCCTGATGCTCAAGATGGCACACCGTGCAGGTCTGTTCGGTCAGATGCTGGTGGAAAGATCCTTTTGTTGCCACAACCGGTTCACCCTGCGTGGTGAACAAGCTGATCCGGTCAACCTGGTGGCAGGTGACACACTTCTTGGCGTGGTTACCGAGCAGCGGTGTGTGGCAGGCGAAGCAGTCCGCTTGCAACGCCTGGTGAGCCTCGAGAACCGGGCCGGGGTTGAGCATCGAAGTCGGGAAAACAATCACCAGCACAAAGATGGCAATCAGGCATATTGATATCGTGACCCACCATCCGCGGCTGCTCATCGCCATCCCCAGAAAAACAAAATGCTCAGGATATGACCGAAGGCCAGGACTGCAAACGCGGTTGCGATGGGAAGGTGTACAACGCGCCAGCCCTTCAGCAGGTCAAGGGTCGTTGCATCCCAGAACAGTTGTGCTTCTATATCTGCCATGCACATACCCTTGTCGACAAGAGACTTGCGCCGGGTCTCGACATGGATTCGTGCGCGTGACAGCAGGTAAGTGCCGGTCAATCCGCTGACAACGTTGGTGAGCATCGCCACAATCGCGAGCCAGGGCAGGATGGCGTTGAAGTGGATTCCCGCATGGACGAGTACCAGCAGGGAGCCCAGCCAGGCCAGCAACTTGTGCAACCGGAGTAGTTGTGCCGGTTTACCACGCGTGATCCACTTTCGCTTGCGCAGTGAGTAGGTCATCGAAATGCTGATCAGCAGCACCCCCGGTATACCCAGGTAACGACCTACCCAAACGAATTGAAACGTAT
>CAYGNA010000438.1:0-3736 GCA_964351065.1 uncultured Pseudomonadales bacterium | reverse complement strand
CCCCTGGGACACACCCAGTGCGGGAACTGCCGCGAGACAGACTGCCAGTCCAAGAGACAGGATCAGCGCAAAATGGCCCAGCTCAGCAATCATAGTGTGTTACCGGCCCCTTCCGTATCGGCGTGCGCATCTGCTATCGCTTTGGCCACTTCTGGCGGCATGTAGTTTTCATCATGCTTGGCGAGCACCTCTTCCGCCATAAAAACACCGTCGCTATTCAATTCGCCATGCGCCACTATCCCCTGCCCTTCCCGAAACAGGTCTGGCAGTATCCCCGTGTACTGCACAGGCACCGAGGCTGCTTTCATATCACTGATCAGGAACCGAACAGTCAGATCAGTTTCAGAGCGTTGGACGCTCCCGTCTACAACCATGCCGCCCGCACGAATCAGGCTATCAACGGGCGCTTTGCCGTCGACAATTTCCTGTGGCGAGTAAAACAGGTTGATGTTCTCGTTCAACGCCATCATCGCCAGTGCAACCGCACCGCCGGAACTCGCGACAACCAGCGCCACCAATATCAGCCGATTACGGCGATGGGGTTTCATTTTGCCGAACTTCATGTGGCTTGCTCCTTTTGTTGCTCTTGATGACGGGCCGATTCTTCACCGAACTCCTGCCGCAGTTGTGCCAGGTTGCGGCGATAAATAACCAGCGGCCAGACAAAATTGGCCACAATAATCACCAGTGCAATTGCGTAGGCAGCCCAAACATAGGGACCATGCCCGCCCATCTCGAAAAAAGCGTCCAGCGAGTCGAACTTCATTGTGCGTTCACCAGGCTTTTAACCCAGTCGGTGCGGTTCTCCCGCAGCAGAATCTCGGCCCGAATTCGCATCATCCAGACGGCAAAGAAACAGAGGTAATAGGCGATGACCATGACCAGGAGTGGCATCCACATCTCTGCCGGCATCGCGGGTTTTTCTGTCAGGCTGAATGATGAGGGTTGGTGCAACGTATTCCACCATTCCACTGAGTACTTGATGATCGGCAGGTTCACGACCCCAACCAGCGACAGCACAGCCGTCGCGCGACCGGCACTTTCACGGCTCTCCATGGCCGAACGCAGGGCAATGACACCCAGAAAGAGGAAAAACAGTACCAGCGTTGAAGTCATTCGCGCATCCCACTCCCACCAGGTTCCCCAGGTTGGCCGACCCCAGATTGAACCGGTCACCAGTGCCAAAAAGGTGAGTGATGCGCCGATAGGGGCCGCACATTGCAGCGCTATATCAGCCAGCTTGATTCGCCAGATCAGGAATACTGCGCCTGCTGCGGCCATCATCATGTAGCTCGACTGCGCCAGAATTGCCGCAGGCACGTGAATGTACATGATGCGGACGCTGTTACCCTGCTGGTAGTCCATGGGGGCATAGGCAAGTCCCCAGATCGAACCCGCGACCAGTAACAACATCGCAGCTGCACTGAAAATTGGCAGCAGGAAGCCGGAGATCCTGAAAAAAGACCGGGGGGATGCCAGTTTGTGAAACCAATTCCACACGTTATACAAATCCAACAAATTTGAGGCGCTTATCGCGCCCGAATTCTACCAGATTAATCCGCCGGTAAAGTGTGACGGACATCAACTACTGTCTACGCGAGACGAATTTGTTATTGTCTCCCGCTCTTTCCTCACAATGATCTCGCATGGGTTTTACGCAACGTTCACAGGGGTTTTCCCGGGTCAACTGGTTGCTGGCGGGACTGCTTGCGATATCCCTTGCGGTACACATCGGCATTGCCTCGATCCGCAACCCGATTGGACACCAATTCGGCGAAAGAATTCACGGCGCTGTGCCAGGATCTACCCTCACCCCGGACAGACTGCGGGTGGCGTCCTACAACATCCGCCGCGGCAAGGGGTTGGATGGCAAAAGGGACCTGGACAGGATCGCCGTCAACCTGGACGGCTTTGACATTATCGGCCTGAATGAAGTGGGTGGTGCCTTCTGGCCCCAGGCAGACCAGGCAGAACGGCTAGGGACCTCACTCTCGATGGGTTGGCAATTTACCCCCGCCCAGCGCCGCTGGTACATCGATTATTTTGGCAACGCGCTGCTGTCCCGACTCGCGCCGAACTATTGGCAAAGTGTGCCGCTGATGTATGACCTGGAAAAAGGCACCGGGCACCGCCACCTGCAAATGTTCGACTTCACCTGGCAATCCATTTCTTTTCGGTTGCTCGTTCTCCATGCCGAGCGAGGCGACATCGCTGACACTCAAATTCGCACTGCAGTTGCCGAGTTCGTGCGCCACCCCTACGCAATTCTGATGGGAGACTTTAATGCCCCGGCCGAGACAAACATGATGACCGAACTGCTTTCCCGCCCGGACATCACCAGTGTGCTTGATGAGCATACCGCCGCCGGCCAGATTGACTGGATACTGGTGCGGGGATTCAAGGTGCTGGAGGCCGGCATTGTACCTGCGGGTGCGTCTGATCACCCGCTAATCTGGGCGTCGCTCGGAGCGACTGACTAACCATTGACTGTTAACGATGTGCTTTTCACTATGAACAAGTACCGCAACTGGCTCATCTTTCTCGCGATCTTTGTGATCGGCCGAATGGTGCTTTCTGCCCTGCTGCCGTTGACTGACTTTTCCGAAGCGCGATATGCAGAGATTGCCCGAAAGATACTGGTTTATGACGACTGGGTAACCCTCTGGTTCTTTGATGACCTGCCCTTCTGGGGCAAACCACCACTCGCCTTCTGGAGCGTCGCCGCCTCCTTCATGACGCTTGGCGTCAGTGAATTCGCTGCTCGCCTGCCATCGCTGATTTACACCCTCCTGACTGCTGGCGTCATTTTCCTCTGGACTCGTCGATATTACGGTCGTGGTCCAGCCATCGGTGCCGCCGCGATATACCTGTCGACCCTTGTTACCCTGCAGACTGCCGGTGCAGTTATCACAGATCCGCTACTGGTGTTGTCGACAACACTGGTCATGGCAGCATTCTATGAAGCCGTGACGAAACGTGACCCGGTTGCCGCATACCTGATGTGGATTGCGCTCGGACTAGGGCTGCTGGCAAAAGGTCCGCTGGCGCTGGTAATCTGCGGCCTCGCTGCGGGCATCTGGGTTGCGGTCTACAGCGAGTGGAAGCGATTTTTTGCCGGCGCTCGCCTCTTTTCGGGGCTACTGGTGATGCTGGCCGTGGCTGCCCCCTGGTACTACGTAACCGAGCAGAAAACCCCGGGGTTTATCGACTACTTTCTGATTGGCGAACACATCAAGCGGTACCTCGTGCCGGAATGGTCGGGTGACCTTTACGGCGGCGTCAAAGATCAGCCACTCGGTACTATCTGGCTCTACTTTCTCGCGGCAAGTATGCCCTGGAGCCTGTCTGCAATTGTGCGCAGTTTCTCGCGCCGGGTACGGCAGGGTGTCCTCGCCAGCTACAGCACCGCCCCTTTGATAACTGGTTATCTACTGTGCTGGCTATTGGTACCGCCACTCTTTTTTACCCCGGCGGAGAACATACTGATTACCTATGTCATGCCGGCCATGCCAGCCCTCGCGATTCTCATTGCCACCCGTTTCGAACTGCTCGTGTTACCACAGCGCTTTCTGCTGGCATCGGTCATCTCGACAACGCTGCTCTTTTTTGTCGGTTTCTGGTTCATCTGGCAACTCGACTTTGAAGACCATCATTACAACCAGCTACCAATTATCGAAGCCTACCAGAGCCTATCCGAGCAAGCCCCAGGGCCCCTGATCTACACGCGTTCGCCTCG
>CAYGNA010000437.1:0-3755 GCA_964351065.1 uncultured Pseudomonadales bacterium | reverse complement strand
CGATATTGCAGGCAGGCTTGTCATTAATCATTCTGCTGATCGCATTTGGCCTAACTCTGGCAGCGAGCAGACTTCACATGGAAGAAGTCAGCCTGTACGAGGTCGAACTACTCATCCTGTGCTTTTGTGTCTCAGTGATTATCCGGTTATTGGGTGATCCAAGCAGGGGAGTGATCACCGGCTTGCATCGCTGGGACCTGCATCACACCATTAACGCCGCGCAGGACACGCTGCTCGCCGCTGCGCTGATTCTGGCCCTGGTGTTAGGTGGTGGGCTGGTTGAACTCGGGTTAGTTGTCGTTGCATCCGCAATTTTTACAACCGGGTCCCGACTTGTTGTTATGCGATCAATTTGCCCGGAGGCAACATTCAGCGCAGGCCTGTGGGAGCGCAAGCTTGGCAAGGAACTGCTTCGCTTTGGGCTTAAGTCTGCGAGTAATGCGAGCTCCCAACTCGTCCTGATTCAAACTGTCGCCATTGTGCTCGGTACCATCGCGGGTCCGTCCGCACTCGCGATCTACAGTCGAGGTCACACACTCATCCGGCTTTCCGAACACTTCCTGCAAAAGGCATCCAATATTTTTACGCCAATCGCCAGCAGCCTTGTTGGGATGGACAAAAAGGCTGAAGCAGAAGACATGCTGCTCACCTCCTGCACCCTTTTCATGGCCGTCACCTTACCCTTTTGTCTCGGTCTGGTGTTTTTTGGTGACCTGCTTGTGTTGGTATGGATGGGAGAAGAATATGCCAAACGAGACCTGATGGTCGCGCTGGCACTTGGGTCACTCTTACCTATAGCAAATACCGGTCCCTTTGCCGTGCTCGCGGGTCTGAATGCGCATGGTCGTATTGGCATTGTTAGTCTGATGCTGACCCTGCTTGGACTGGGCACATTAATCCCGCTCGCTTACTACACCGTTGGCATCAATTATCTGTCTGCTGCGCTTATCCTGGGTGTTACATGGACAATCAGCCGTGGAATTTCCCTACCCGTTTTCCTCAAAGTCAGGTTTTCTATTCCGGTTTCAAAATACATTCTTGAAGTATTGTTGAAACCGGTGCTGTGCGGTACGCCCATGATCGTGTTGTTCTATCTCGCACGCGAACAGGCTCTGGAAGCTCATTATGTGAGCGGAGCAGTGATGGCAATCGTGGGTGGGCTGGCAACACTCTTCGTTTATTGGCGCGTGCTTTTAAATGAAGACACCAAAGACATGTTGACCGCCAGCGCTAAAAAGAAACTAAATGGGAAAAACAAATAACCACCTTCTGGCTCGCGTGAACCAGATCTACGGAGATGGGCTGCCAACTTCTATAAAAATTTGACCCCACCTTTTGGCAAGGACTTCCGCATCGCAGTTAGCCACAACCAATTGACGTGCAGCTTTCCCCATACGTAGCCTTAGATCCTCGTCCGTCAGCAGGCGAATGATGGCAGTTGCGAATCCGGACTGGTCATCTTCGCCAAAAACCCAACCTGTCACGTCATTTTGGGCAAAATCAGCCAGATCACCAACATCACTGACAACCGGCACAGCTTCCATCGCCATGGCTTCAAGCATTGCAATAGACACACCTTCCCATCTGGAAGTCAGCACAAAAATTTTCGCCTGGGAAACCAGATCCGGCACGTCCGATCTTTGCCCCAGAAATTCAATCTGTTGCTCCAGTCCAAGTTCCGCCACTTTTGCTTCCAACTGCGGCTGATCAGGCCCGCTGCCAACCAGAACCGTTCTACAGTCTGGTATTTGGGCCGCTACGTCTCGCACGACCTCTATCAGACGGTCCGGTCGCTTGTATTCGGTGAGCCTGCCAACAAAAATGATGTCAATTTTCTTATCATCTGAAACCGGAAAGTTCGTTTTTACACTACCGGTGACTATCTCAAGACGGTTCTTGAAACCGTTTTCAAGCAGGTAGCTTCTGGCTCTTGAGCCACGCACTATTGCGACATCAAACTCCCGGGTCACTGCCAGCGCCAGGCGTTCAATAAAGCGTGAAGGCCCGCCCAGGGCGACCAGAACCTGGTTTTCTGCATGCCATCCTCCACCCTCCAGTTCGAGTGGCCCGGACGTCACCTGATAGATACATTTTGCACCGAGCAAGCGGGCACAAATCAGAGCCGTAATCGCAGACGGAAAAATGTGATAGCCAATAAAAATATCTGCCGGACGGCGAAAGCCCTCAATCAAGGTGTAGAGCGCCTTGGCCCCTGCCCGACTAAGGATTCTTTGAACCATTATGGGTGGGCAGCGATACGTCAGCCCCGGGAGTTCGGCAACCGACTCGTCACAAACAAGCACAACTTCGCCATAGCCAGAGTTTACCAGAGGTGTTACGTGGGCATGGAACCAGTTGGGGTTGTGGAAAGTACCATTGACGATGATCCTGCCGTGGCGCTTTCGTGTCTTGATCAACCTTCTGGTTACCCTGGAAATGACAATAGCCAAGCCATAAACCACAAACAGGATTACTGTTGCACTGAATCTTTTCAGTCTACTTCGCAAAAGATCCAACTCCCTATGCTGTCACTTCCAGACACGGTGCCAGCAGGTACGATGGCAAACCAAGATGGTGTAACATTAACGCTAATTCACAGGCCTGTCAGCCATGATTAGATACAGCTTACTGACCTTGTTTATCGGCTATATCTGCATCTACAGTTTCAAGGACTGGTATCGTGCGCTCTGTATTCTGATCCCGCTACTGGCAGTTTTTGAGCGGCCTGACATGCCAAGATCCATGTTGGGCATTCCTGGCCTGAATCCCTATAACCTTGCGCTTGCCTTTGTGTTGGTGGGAGCGTTTCTGGATCGCAAGAACCTGAAAGCTCCAGTTATTCCTACACGAATAGTTTTTCTGGCTGCAGTGTACTTCGTCGTCATATTGGTCGGTTTCCTGCGTATGTTTTTTGACCGGGCCGGTATGTATGCCTTCTACGACTTTGTCCACAGACCCTATCCCAGTAACGCAAACCTGTTTATCGATCATTTCTTCAACCACCTGAAGTTTTTTGTGCCAGGCATCCTGCTGGCCAGGGGCACAAATTCAAAGGAGCGCGTGGAGTGGGCAACCTACTCTGTTTTACTTATGGGCGTCATGCTTGGCGCTCAAATTGTCGTCAAGATGGTGCCGGCCCTGATCGGGCAGGATGATCTCGCTGAGCGCGCCCTGCGAGTACTTGATCGTGATATTGGCTATCATCGTGTGGACGCAGCCTACACCATGGCAATGGTTGCAGCTGGCTTTGTGATCTTTTTGACAGTAGCGAGAACACCGCTCGAGCGCCTTATCGGCTGGGGCGGGGCTGGCCTCACCACGATCGCCCTGGCGCTGACAGGTGGGCGTGCCGGATTTATGGCATGGGTCGCTGCGGTCGCAGTTGTGGCGTTGTTTCGTCAGCGTAAACTATTGATGATTGCCCCTATAGTTCTTGTAATTGCCCTTCCCCTGATACCTGGTCTGGAGGAACGCATCACTGAAGGATTTTCCTCCGAGGAAGAGGCCGAAACGGAGCTATCCCGACACTCTGATCTTATCGACGACGAGGGTCGGGATCTCTACGCTATAACTTCTGGCCGACTGGCTGTCTGGCCGTTGGTGATCGAAAAAATTCGCGAGGCGCCGTGGATCGGGTACGGCAAAAATGCCATGCAGCGAGAAGGTATCACTCTGCACCTGACTGAACTACTGGAGAAGGAAGAAGCCGACTTTGCACACCCCCACAACGCCTACCTCGAATTGGTACTCGATAC
>CAYGNA010000436.1:0-3757 GCA_964351065.1 uncultured Pseudomonadales bacterium | reverse complement strand
ACCTGGGACATCACAGATCAGTTTGCCCTCAAGCTGGGGGCGCGTTGGTATGACATCGAGGTTGATTTTGATGGCAGCGCAAACTCATCTTTCTGCAACCTGTTCCAGTCTGATGTAAACGCGTACGGTACCGATATCTCGGATCTCTACAATGGTGACGGCCAGGTGACTTTCCGGGGCACCTGTACGGCGGCAGACCAGATTACCAATACGGCAGCAAACGCGGCGTCAGCGCCTGCTTCAGTTGTCGCTGCATTAAATGCACCCGACAAAGCGCAAACCGATGGTGTCATTGGCAAGGTGAGTTTCTCCTTTCGGCCGAACGACAATCAGCTCTGGTACGTAACCTGGTCTGAGGGCTTCAGACCCGGGCTCCTGAACCGTCCAGGTGGGGCCGCCGGTCCTGCTGGTTTCACAGTACCTTTTGCACTCGATACTGATGATGTGACCAATACCGAGTTGGGTTGGAAACTCGATCTCTTTAACTACACACTGCGTGTAAACGGTAGCTTTTTTATGGTGGACATTGAGAACCTGCAGACCACCATTTTTGATCCAAGCATCACCAACCTGTTTTTCTCCGATAACGCGGCAGATGCTGAAATCAGGGGCGTCGAAGCCGACTTCATCTGGATGCCAATGGGTATTGACGGGCTGACCGTGAGCGGTGCTGTTTCGCTACTCGACACAGAGATTACGCGCGTACTTACGCCAACCAACGATGTTCGAGCCGGTGATGAGCTTGCGTTTGCACCTGAGTTACAGGCCAACCTTCGTGCCAGATACACCTGGTTCCTTGAGTCCGGCCTTACTGCGCACGTGATGCCGCATGTATCCTATTCGGCAGAATCCTACAGCGACGTCATCACAATTAATCGCGAGCGCATCGACAGTTGGGCAATGTTGGGATTAACAGTTGGCGTGAGCGGAGGTCGCTGGATGGCTGAGCTCTATGCAGATAATCTGACCGACGAGCGGGCTGAGCTTGCACGCAATTTTGTGTTTGACCAGAGCCGCGTAACTTACGCCCGGCCGAGGACAATGGGCGTGCGGGTGTCATACGACTTCTGATCAGGTACTGTGCCGAGCGTTGTGTGGTGACGACAATGAGCCGCGCCCACAACGCTCGTATCCTGTGACCAATCATTCTTATCTAACGTGAACGCGAAATCCATCAGCGAACTGGCGCCTGTTCAGCAGCTTATTGTTGATGGACGGTTTGCGATGGCAATCAACTCACTGGGATTTATCCTCGAAAGCGACCCGGATAATGTTGAAGCGCTGTATATGCTTGCGGTGTGTTACAGGCGCACTGCACAAGCACAGCAGGCTGTCGCCGCGCTGGAGGCCATAAAGCGGTTATCTCCTGGCCACAGTCGCGCTTATCAGGAAGAAGGCCATTTGTACCGGCAGCTTGATAACCTGGAGCGAGCGCTTGGTGCATACCGCCGTGCCTGTCAGCTTAACCCTGCGTTGCTTGCCAGTTGGCAGTCACAGCATGAACTCCTGGCGTTAGCGGGCAGGCCGCAGGAAGCGCGTGCCGTCGCCACCTGGCTTGAGCATCTTGGGTCCTTGCCGAAACCGCTCATTGCGGTGATGGATCTCGTCTCGCAGGGCAGACTCGTCAGGGCAGAAGAGGTTTGTCGAGCGTTCCTGAAGGTGAATCCTCGACACGTGGAAGGTATGCGTTTGCTCGCGGACATTGGCATGAAATTGGGTGTGTTGGAGGATGCCGAATTCCTGCTGGAAAGTGCCGTGACCTTTGCCCCCGACAACACCCAGGTCCGCGTCGATTATGTGCGTGCGCTCCGCAAGCGGCAGAAGTTTGTGCAAGCATTGGCCGAGGCTCAAAAACTCCTCAACATGGCGCCGGATAACCCGCAGTTCCAGTCAATCTATGCCGTTGAAAGCATGCAGACGGGAGATTTTGATACGGCACTCAAGGTATTTGACCAGGTGCTGGCGCAGTTGCCTGCTGACCCCGTCACGCTCACGTCTCGTGGTCACGCGTTGAAAACGAGCGGGCAGGCTGGCGCGGCGATTGATTCCTATCGGCAGGCCATAACAAGTCAACCGGCCTACGGTGAAGCCTACTACGCACTCGCCAATCTGAAGACTTACCGGTTCCTGCCTGCGGAACTGCAACTGATGCACCAACAGGAAAAAGACACCAGTCTTTCGCATATGGATCGCATCTACCTGAATTTTGCGCTGGGCAAAGCCTACGAGGATAGCGGTGAGTTCGAAACCTCCTTTCAGTATTACGCACAAGGTAATGTGCTCAAGAAAGCAGAGAGTCGCTATAGTGCTGAAAAAATGACCGAAGAGCTACTCGCACAGCAACGCATTGTCACCAACGCGCTTGTCAGGGAGCGCCTGGGCCAGGGATGTACATCACCTGATCCCGTTTTTGTGGTGGGTCTCCCGCGCGCCGGATCGACCCTGTTGGAACAGATTCTGTCTTCCCACAGCCAGATTGACGGAACGCTCGAACTCCCCAATATTCTCTCTCTCTCACAGCGCCTGAGACGGCTTACCGGGCATGCAGGGCGTGGCTATCCGGAAATTCTTGCAGACCTGACACCGGCAGAGTTAAAGGCTTTTGGCCAGGAATACATTGATGACACGCGTATTCACCGCCAGGGCGCCCCTCTTTTTATCGACAAGATGCCGAACAACTTTCGCCATGTCGGGCTCATTAAACTCATCCTCCCGAATGCGCGGATTATTGATGCGCGCCGCGATGCCATGGCCTGTTGTTTCAGCGGTTTTAAACAACTTTTTGCCGAAGGGCAGGAGTTTACTTATTCACTCACGGATGTGGGTACCTATTACCGCGACTATGTGAGTCTTATGTCACATTGGGATGAGGTGTTTCCGACGGCAGTTCTGCGTGTTCAGCACGAGGACGTGGTAGCTAACCTGGAACATGAGGTGCGACGTATGCTTGACTATCTGGACCTGCCATTTGAGCAGGCGTGTCTTGATTATTACCAGACCGAGCGTAACGTTCGAACGCCCAGTTCAGAACAGGTCAGGCAACCAATATTTGATTCGTCAATTGATCAATGGCGCAATTATGAGCGGTTCCTGGGTCCTCTGCGCGAAGCGCTTGGGTGATTCTGCTATTGTCGAAGTGCACTCAGGTAGTTCAAGTGCCGCTCGTATTGATCCAGTAAGTCGTTAACGATCTGTTCAAAGGTCCACCCCATGACATCGTAGTCCTGACCACCTTCCTGCAGGTGAACCTCGGCGCGCCAGTACTTCTGATCCTCAGGCATTGAATCCAGGGCCTGCCCGAGCAAAGTGTTGTCAGGGAGGGGTTTCTGGTTCGCGTAGATCGAGTAAACAAAATCCAGTTCGTCGCCGTGGTAAACCTCCAGCCTGGAGAGCAGATTGTCCTCGTCGTCTACGACGTTAACCTTTAGCCCTTTGGCTGAGAGTTCCCGGCTGAATGCTCGCAGGGCCGGGAGCGCGGTCTGCTGCTGGAAGGCGCGAACACTGTTGGCGCCGGGGTACTGAAAGAGATTGTTGAGCCTTTCCTGCCAGGGCACATTGCTGTCCGCAGTCGTGTGAAAGGATAGCGACGCGCGTTTGGCATCATCAGTGCGAAGCGCTTTGATAAACCCCCAGATTGCCGCCAACAGTGCAACGGAAAAGGGTAGTGCACTTGCGATTGCGGCAGTCTGCAGTGACGGGAGTCCTACTGCCAGAAGGAGAATTATTGCAATCGTCCAGCTGGGACTGGTCGAGTAGA
>CAYGNA010000435.1:0-3780 GCA_964351065.1 uncultured Pseudomonadales bacterium | reverse complement strand
GGTCCTGGGAAACGCCTTGCCAGTTCGGCATCTGAATGGATAACCTCCAACTGCCAGTTGTGACGCTGGCTTTTGTTAACCCGAACGACCGTTGCACTGGTAAAACACTCAAACTGCGAATTCTGCCTTCGTGCCCCGGCCAAAAGAGAAACATCAAGGGAGAGCTTGGCACCATAGTTACAGCCTGTGGCGCAATTGCCGCAGAAGTTACACGCTGTGGTTGTTTCAGAGTCCTCAGTTGCTATCGTGATCTGCGCGGGTTGCGTCTGTGTCGGCGCAAGCCTGGCAAGCGCGGCGTATTTCGGCGGCAGATCGGCAAGCGGCACAGCACCGAGAAGCGCTTCACATTCGTCAAAGTATGGTTGTAAAGATTCTGCGCTGACTTCAGCGGGCCAGCCGGCGTCAAAACCTCCCGGAGTGGGTCGCACCATTCCGCCTGCATTGATCAGCGAACCACCGCCCAGGCCATTGCCAAGCAACGTACTGACGTCGGGTCCAAGCCTGAGATCAAAGAGCGCGTCGGGTTTGCCCGTACACTTTATCGCCCCGGGCGCTGTAAACCGCACATGGGGTGGAAGGTCGGCAAACTCTGACGGAAATGCACCCTGAACATATTCGCGGCCGCGTTCCAACAGTGCGATACGAAGCGGTCGATTGTCGATAGACAGCGGTGCCAGGTGGTGTGCCGCTATTGATCCACCATAGCCACTGCCGACGATCACCACATCAAATGTAGCGTCATCGCCTCGTGCTACAAGTTCTTCGAAGCCGGCGGTGAGCCAGTGTTTTGCGTGCGGCTTGTCGCTGACTGCCATGCTGATGCACTATCCTGATTGAGGCGACCCGTGCACTACCTCAGCAATTTTGCGCTCCAGATCCGCTGCACCAACTGGCTTGTGCAGGACCTCAACGCCGGAGTCATGAACTTCCCGAATCTGCTCGGCACCCGTGTCACCAGTCAGCAGGATGGCAGGAAGATCAGCCCGCATCGTCCGGAGCCTTTGAATAACGTCGAGACCAGATTCTTCCAACAGGCGCAGATCCGTAAGGACAATGTCTGGCATGTCAGCCTCAGCCAGCGCAATCGCACGCGCACCATTGGGGACCGCGTCAACAACAGCGCCAAAACTGCGTAATAGTGCCATCATGGCCGCCCTGACAGCAGTATCGTCGTCAATCACCAGTATCCTGATTCCTTCAAGACGTGCCATTTCAAATGCGTCCGCTGCTGCTTGCTGCTCTTCCTCGAGTACAAGTGCAAGTTCAAGCCGAGTTCCCTCACCCGGCGTTGAGTGAAGCTCCAGCGGCACGCCCAGCAGTGAAAGCAGCCGCGTCACTATGGAAAGACCAAGCCCGAGCCCCTGTTTTGATGCGGACCGGCGACCGGCCACCTGGTAGAACTCACTGAAAATCTTGTCCTGCTCTGAGGCGGGTATACCAATGCCAGTATCTTCGATGACAAGCCTGCAACTTGGCGCCCTGACGTCAAGGCCGATGGAGATAGTGCCACGATCGGTATACCTCACCGCGTTGTTCATCAGGTTACGTATGACGCGTTCGAGCAGAAGTTTGTCACTGCTGACATAACACCCCGGTACAATGTCCGTGCGGAGATCCAGGCCCTTTTCTGCCACCTGGGGGTCAAACTCACGGGCAATTCGCTGCAGCATGGATGACAGGTCGATGACAGACATATCGGGTTTGACGACGCCAGCATCCAGTTTGCTGATATCCAGCAGGGCATCCAGTTGGCTTGCCAGTACCGAAATGGATTCATCGATATTGTCAGCCAGTTCGCGGACTTCGTCGGGCAGTGACTGCATTTTCAGCGCCGCGCCAAACAGCGAAAGCGCATGAATCGGTTGCCTGAGGTCGTGACTGGCAGACGCCAGGAAACGTGTTTTTGCCCTGTCCGCAACACCCGCGGCCTGTAGCGCCAACTGCAACTTACGATTGGTTTCATGCTGCGCGCGTCTGATCTTGATGGTATCGAGGAACTGGCGGCGGGTATCACGTGCCAATATCAGCAGTACAAACAGGAATACCGCAATCGATAGCGCCAGGCCAACCCCTGTGCGAGTCGGCATGGTCCAGTTCCCGTTGGTTGCCCAGAGTACGATCAGCGGCAGAAAGATCGGCATGATATAGGCCAGGTAAACGCGCCGATCGCCCGCCGTTGTCGCCACCGCGGCGGTGGCGAGACCCGCCAGGATCAGTGAATGGATCGCCTTTTCCAAATCCGTCATCAAACTGAAGTACATCAGGGACGAGGCGTGTGTCAGGCCGTTCAGAAGGCTCAGCAAAACAACAATGTTCAACTTGTGAATCAGTGGCAGCCATTGATTCTGCGGGAGACGACCCAGCACAAAGTACCTGATGGTGAGCACGCCAACCACAGCAGACAACCACACTACGGCACCCACGGCAGAGTAGGGCAAAATAAGGGCGGCGATGATGACAAGCACCCCAAAAACCGCAATCGGCACCTGGGATGCCTGGCGAGCGATCAGGTCGAGGAGTTCTTCACCCGGTGTCTTAACCTGCATTGCAGCTGATTCGGGCTCGTGGCTCTGGTTAGGTAGCTCTGCATTCATCCCGTTTGCCGCCTCCCTGGCACAAGGAATTAAGACCATTGGCCAGAGTAAATAAACCATTGGTCAGTTGTCCACTCACAAACTCCTGCCTATTGTTTGATCAACGTGCACCTGGGTCGTGCGCTCACAGGTCAAGCGAGGAATACGGTGACGGACTCTCTAAAAAAAGACAGGGCAGACACAAGCTCACTTGTCCGTGGGATTGTTGAAGGAAATACAGCGATGGAGGGTGAACTCGTCAGGCGGTATCGGGCTTCCCTGATACGTATGCTTGAATACCTCACGCATGATCACGCACGGGCCGAAGACCTGGCACAGGAAACGCTGCTGATCGTGCTGATCAAACTGCGCAATGGCCATATTGAATTTCCTGAGCGTTTGTCATCCTTTGTGCACCAGACCGGTCGCTATTGCTGGCTCGGCTGGCACCGCCAGAACCTGCGCTTCGATTTCTGCGGCGACATGAATGATCAACTGGACGACAGCAGCATCGAACAGGCCCTTATAAAAGAAGAGCGCTGCGAATATACCGCAACCCTAATCAGGGGCATCAATGTGCCACGCGATCGTGAGGTTCTATACCGCACCTACGTCTGCGACGAACCCAAACCCACCACCTGCGAGGCCTTGGCGTTGTCATCTGTCCACTTCGACCGCGTGATCAGCCGGGCCAAATCGCGCCTGCGTGACCAGGTGCTAAGGCGAACAGCAGAGTCCGAGAGCGCCCTGGTCGACTAACATTTTCCTGACCTGGATCAATGATTGGAATTCAGCCTCGCGAGAAACTTTTTGCTCCAACAAGCGAAGAGGGGTAACTGATGGTTTTTGAGCATGAGGAAGACAGCAGGATCATGAAGAACATTGGCATCAACGTTGGTATCCTGGTCGGCGTTACTGTTGCGCTGATCGTGCTGGCAATGGCGCTGGGGAACGTTTTCTAGTTAGCGCCTGCCCAAGGAGGCAGGTTGGTGGTGGAGAGGTCTCTCTGCTTCACAAAAAAGTGAGATTTCTCCGCTTCGGTCGAAACGACGGCGTAGCTGTCGTCTCGACTGGAGGCCCGAAATACAGCTGTCGTCTCGACTGGAGGCCCGAAGGGCCGGAATGGAGAGATCTCCTGGAAGCAGGCAAAACGAGATTTCTCCGCTTCGGTCGAAACGACGGCGTAGCTGTCGTCTCGACTGGAGGC
>CAYGNA010000434.1:2514-3797 GCA_964351065.1 uncultured Pseudomonadales bacterium | reverse complement strand
AAGTAGAACGAACCCTGCCAGGGTACAACTGAACCTGACGAGTAGAGTCGACCGCAGCACTCATCATTCGAGTTGGCCACACGATCCAGTTGATCCGGGTATTCGTCGAAGAGGTTTCGGCCGCCTGCTGATACGCTGAACATATCGTTGATGCGGTAGGTACCTTCAAGATCAAAGAATATGACGGGATCGTAAGTCTGGAAGCCCGTAAAGGTAGTGCCACTATCATTGGAATTCACCGACTCACCGTAGTAGCTGGCCCGGGCCACCATCGTCAGGCTGGAGCTGAAGTCGTGAACGGCAGAAAATACGCCCCGGAAATTCGGGGTAGCATTTTCGAAGTCAAAAACTTCTTCTACGCCCAAGTACGCACTCGCATCACTTTCAATAGTCGATTTGTTGTAGTTAATCGACGCTGTAAAGCTGGTGCTCATGCCATTGTTCCATTCCACTGGAAGCGTCGCGACCAGGTCAACACCCTTGGTGGCGCTGTCGAACGCATTGGTGAAGTAGAAGACGCCGCCGATGGTATTCGCACCTGCTACGCCTGCATTCTCGAGTGCCAGGTAGTTGGTGTACGCAGCGCCAGATGTAGGATCAGTCGAGACGTCCCGCGTTGTGATCGAATAGAACCGGTCGTCAATATCGATCTGGTAGAAGTCCAGGGTCAGGGATACGGGTCCCACATCTGCAGTCAGGCCAAACGTGAAGTTGGTTGATGTCTCCGGCGCGAGTGGTGTGGCGCCCAGCGCTTGTGCGACAGGGCCACCGGCCGGGAACAGACCGGTTGCAACCGGAAAGCCATTGGGCAAACGGGTCGAAACGTTGGTTGTGCCCTGCTGACCGGGTGTTGGTGCCCGGAAGCCAGTGCCAACCGATGCGCGCAGTGCCAGTGCTTCGGTGATGCGTACCAGACCAGCAAGTTTGCCGACCACTTCGCTACCGAAGTCGGAGTAGTCTTCATAGCGTACTGCTGCCTGCAGGAATACCGAATCTGTTACATCGGCGCTCAAATCGCCGTAAACGGCGTAAGAGTCGCGAGTATAGTCGTCAGAGAAAGCGGGCGAGTAGCCTGGGAAACCGTTTGAGCCGACACCAACCGCGCGATATACCGGATCACTGGAATTGGCACAGTTGAGGGATGACCCGCCTGCAATCACAGCATTACCCGCAGCGCTGGCGGTGCCGTCGGCATTACAGAAATCAAAGGGATCAGGCAGGGCAAAAGGACCTGGCTCATAAGACGCCGCCTGGGTACTTTCGACAACCTCGTAGGTTTCATC
>CAYGNA010000434.1:0-2504 GCA_964351065.1 uncultured Pseudomonadales bacterium | reverse complement strand
GTTTCATCCAGGTAGCTGAAGCCAAAGGCAAAAACAGCCGGGAAGTTACCCATATCAAACTCTTTGGAGAAGTCTGCCTGGAGCTGAATTTCTTCGTTTGAAAGATCACCGGGACGGAAGTCGGTCGGGGAATCCGGTCCCAGCGATGGGTTGATGGTGTTAAACAACCGGTACGAGACCTCGCTCAAACCGTAGCGAAAACTCACATCCCAGGTAAGCCCACCTCTGGTTAAACCCTGCAGGCCAGTCGCCATGGAGTAGTCAGTCACCTCACCTTCGAATCGTGGTGTAAATCCGCCTGGAAACTTTTCCAGCGGCGTATAGATAGAACCGTCGGCAAGTCTGAGTTCTTCGATGGTGCCATTGCCGGGGTATCGATAGAAGAAGCCACCGTCACCTTTGCTCTGGGAGTAGTTGCCAAAGGAGTAGAGGGTAATCTCGTCAGTAATGTCGACACCTGCATTATAAAAAACCCGCGCGGCACTGATGTTTGGTGAACCCCAGGGCATGGCGTTCTCACCTTCTACCGAAGCCAGCGGGATGCCCGCAGGAAACGCCTGCTGAAGAGCACTTAAGCGCGCGTCAGTGGGGTCAGCCTGGCCAAGTACATACTTTGCATAGCCTGCTGTCGGATCGAAACGTGGACTGTTCGGGTCGAGACAAAACCACGACTCGCAGTATTGTTCTGCGCGCTCCGTGTATTCCTGATCACTGTATTCGCCAGAAATGCTGAGGAAGCCGTTTTCACCAAGGGGCAAACCGATGTTGCCCTGCACCGTTGTCTGGCCACCATCACCTTCACTGAATTGGCCTCCGGAGACGCTCAGGCTGCCCCCCTCGGCGTTTTGCTTCAGGTTGAAGTTAATGACGCCGGCAATGGCGTCAGATCCATACTGCGATGATGCTCCATCACGTAGCACTTCAATGCTCTGCAGTGCGATGCCAGGTATCGTGGCCAGATCTGGACCCTGGGTACCTGAACCGCCAATAGATACGAGCGCAGCGCGGTGGCGACGTTTACCGTTGAGCAATACAAGCGTGTGGTGCGACGGTAGGTCCCGCAGAGATGCCGGCCGAATGAAGGTTGCACCGTCGCTGACGGGTTCTCGTGCGACGTTGTACGATGGCAACAGCGTTTGCATCACGTTGTCCATGTCAGTGTAGGACACGGCGTCAATGGCATCGCTGCTAAATACATCTACCGGGACAGCTGAGTCGGTTGATGTTCTGGGCTTGCCTCTGAGACCGGTGACGACCACCTCTTCAACGAGTTGCTCAGCCGATGCTGAAGTTGAAATCAGAGCGCCCGGTCCCCCAACCACCAGCATTGCTCCAAACGCGAGCATCGGCAATCGATCTGCCCGCGTTGTACGTGATGACTTTCTCATATGTAATTTCCCCATAGTGATATCTGGTTGCGTACTGTTTACGTGTGATGAGACTCAGGTGCACCTAATGCATATACCGGGCCACATTTCGTTTGCCCGATTCGGGCGCGATGGTGCAGGTAATGCACCAAAACGGCGGGGACGGAGAATGCCTTTAAATACAAGTGCCCGCGCTTTGCAAAAGCAACTTTACGGGCAGGGTAAGACTGCGATCACCCCAAATTGGTGCTATTGGCTATGGTGCAGCAGTTCACCAACTGCGCTATTGGGGTGCGGTTGGTCAGTTCTGTTACATCAATGCACCAGTGCTGCCGTTAGCACCAATCCGGCAGATATGGGCAATCTAGAGACTGATTGTTATGGATGCGGTCAGACTGTAGTCGAGGTATTGGTTATCAGTTGTGCGGGACTCATTGCCCTCGTAACTGCGGTCAGGATAGTCGAGTAAATTGATGAGGCTGATGCTTGTGTTCACTCGCTTGCCAAACTGGCGCGACAGGGTGTGGTCGAATTGCAGGACACTTTTTCTGTACTGGTCGCTACGCTGTGTCTCGCCAACACGGTCGAGTGCTTTACTTTGCCAGGAGAAAGACATGCGATAGTTCCAGGGATCTTTTGTCAGGCGAAGGGATGATTGCACGAGATGCCTGGAACGTTCTGGTAGCGCTATGGTTCTGTCCCTGATTTCGCCCGTGCTGGATGAGTAGGTATAGGCGACGGACACATCAGCCCCGGGCCAGGCGCCTGCAGGTTCAACCCTTTGTTTCCATTCTGCCTGCAGGCCGCGGATTGTGCCCGAGCCCCCGTTTTGCACGCTGCTGACTTCGTACAGTATGCCGTCCAGTGTCTCGGTTGTCTGGGCGTCATAAAAAAATTTGCTGATATCCTTGTTGTACAGTTCAAGTCCGTACTTGCCCCAGTTTGCAGTTTGCCATTCCAATGCCAGGGCAAGGCTGTCGATAACAGTTGCATCCAGTGCCGGATTGCCCTCACTAATCGAGCGCGTTGGGGGGTTAACTCGTCGATAGCTGACCGTATCAAAGTACTGGGGTCGCATCAGCGAGCGGTGCCATGAAGCCCGTAGCGAAAGCTCGTCGCGTGGCTCGCAGCGGATTG
>CAYGNA010000433.1:0-3798 GCA_964351065.1 uncultured Pseudomonadales bacterium | reverse complement strand
GTGTACATCACGCGCTTTGGTGTGGCAGAAGCGGTGATTGACAACATCAAACGGCTGGCGCCGGATCTCCCGGTACTCTTTAACAATGCTGACCTGCACTTTCTACGCGAACTGCGTGGCGCCATCAGTGACGGCGCCGCACCGGAAGCGCTTGCCAGCGCACTTGCCACACGGGAACGTGAACTTGCGATCTGTCGCAAGGTAGATGCCGTGCTTTGTTATAACCAGCTTGAGCACCTGGTCATTGAGTCGCACTTGATGCAGGCACAAAACTACCAGCTGACGCCCTGGGTATTGCAAGAGAAACCCCCTGGCGGCGACTGGGAAGAGCGGGAAGGGCTGTTGTTTCTTGGCAACTTCCATCACGCGCCGAACATTCAGGGGCTTATGTTTCTCCTGAACGAGGTTATGCCACAGCTTGCAGAGCGCAGACCTGATATCTGCCTCTACGTGTATGGTGCAAATATGCCGGTGCAGTTCCACGCGTTAGCAACGGACAACGTCAAAATCTGCGGCTTTGCTGAAAACCTGGATGTTGTGTTTCACCGCCACCGGGTTTTTGTTGCCCCGTTGCTCTCCGGGGCCGGTATCAAAGGCAAGGTGCTGGAAGCCATGGCGTATGGCTTGCCGTCGATTGTTACGGACATCGCGGTAGAAGGTACCCAAATTACCGACCAGGCGAGCGCGCTTATCGCCAATTCACCGGCAGAGTGGCTTGAGGCTATTCTTGACCTGTATGATGACGCCCCTTTGTGGCAAAGAATTGCCGAAAACCAGCGCGCTATTGCGGCGGAGCAGTACTCTTTTGAGAACGGCCTGGATTGTTTTCGTGCTATTTTTGAAAGCGTTGGTATTACAACAAACGGCGGGCCCGAATCGTTAACATCAATATCACCCGTAGAGGAAGGCCTGCGCATCAGGCAGTAGTTCACTTGAAAGTAGCACAGGTATTTAGAAGGTAACGAGGATGGATTCAGAACAGAGGCTTGCGGTTGTCAGTAATCAACCGGGCGACCTGCAGATCACGATTGATGGGCTGCGTCTTGCGATTGACGGGGCGGATGCAACCAGCGCCAGCCTGCCCACGCTGTTTGTCCTGGCGCCACTCTCCAAAGCGCCGAACGATCCGGCCGCTGCAATCGCTGAGTGGCGGGAACAGACCCGCACCCTCATCGATGCCTACCAGGCCTTCGAAGGCCCAGCGCTCATGTTAAACATTGCCAGCATCCAGAAAGCACCAGCTAAGTGCCTCACGTTGATCAATGAGAATCTGCTGCTCGAAGAACCTGTGCAACAGATTGAGCTCAGCCTGGCGGAGCAAGACGCGGTCTGGGCCCTGGTGCTGGAAAGCCTGTTGAAGTCTGACCTCGATACACTGCTGGTCCAGGAGGAAGTGTCGGCCCTGTGTACGCCTGTAGACGGCCAGGAGGGGCTCGAACTGGAGGCTGCTGCTGAACTGGCGCACGCGGCTATCACTGCGCTTTCTTCCTCGTCAGTGTCGGGCACAGCCCAGTCTGCAAAACTCGATGAACTCGCAAGCGAAAATGAACTGCTGCTGCTCCAATTGCACCAGGTGCAGGAGGAATTGGAAAAGCACTACCTGGCGAGCCAGGAACATGAAAAAGAAGCGCAGTCACAGGCGCAGAAGGGGGCTGCTGCTGCAGCAACGATTGTTGCCAGGGACAAAGAAATCGCGACCCTCAAATCGGCCATTGCAGCCAAAGAGGGTGAGATCAAGGGCCTCGGCGAGAAGTTGCGCGCAACCGAACAACAGTTGAAGAGCCTGAGCGAGCAGCATCAAAATGCCCTGGCCGCGGCAGAGGCATTGAAAATGCGCACATTCGCCAGTGCGAACGAGACGCAGCAGAAGGCTGCCGAGCAGTTGAAGGCCGCGCACATGGCGGCAATGGCAGAGCTGAAAACGAGTGGTGAGAACGAGAAGCAAAGCCTTGCTGCATCACTTAACGCCGTGAAGAAACAGCTATCGGAAAGCGAGGCGCAAAACGAGGAGATCCGGCAGGAAAACGAACTCCTCCTGCTTCAACTACACCAGGTGCAGGAAGAACTCGAGCGCTACTACCTCCAGTTCAGCGAAATGCAGACGTATGCCGCGCTTGATTCTGCGGCAGATCAGGTGAAGTCCATCAAACCGCTGCGGATGGGCGAGGTGCGCGACTTCATGAAACACCTGTTTGACCGTGCCTACTATTTTCAACAGGCGGGTGAAATGCGCTTCCCTCAATTGCACTACCGACTTTCCGGCTGGAAGTCGGGCTATGACCCCCATCCGTTGTTTGACACAGAATATTACTTGTCCCAGATTGGCCTGACCCTGGACACGGTGGATATGCCACCCCTGCTGCATTACTTGCGGATTGGCGTGCGCCTGAATGTGAGCCCGCATCCGGAATTTGATGCGCGCTGGTACAAGTCCCAATATCCGGACGTGGCGAGCAGCCACATTCCCATGCTGATCCATTTCAGTGCGCATGGCTGGCAGGAAGGCAGGCGACCCAATCGAGACTTCGATTGTGACTGGTACCTCAATCAGTATCCCGATGTGGCAGAACTGGGCATGAACCCGCTTGCCCACTATGTGCTGCACGGTAAAGCAGAAGGCCGCAGAAGAAACGCGTCCGAAGGTTAGAGGCATCCGTCTTGACGTCTCTTGCGATTGTAGACCCCGCGCTCAGCCATTCACGTGGGCACCACCTCGGCGCGCTAGAGCACATTTCGGGTGCCATAGACAAGTTGGTTGTTGCCGGCGGCAATGCGCAGGACCCTGCGCTCTGCGAAGTGCTCGGTGTGCAGGGGATTCGCTATGAGCCAGTGTTTAGCCAGCCCTTTTACTGGAATGCCGATAGCGCACCAGTCGCCGCTGTCTGTCGTTATGTGCGTCAGCTGGCCAAAGAGTATGTTCAATTTATCCAGTCCACAGAGGCGGATTGTTTTCTGTACCACACGCTGTCGTGGGAGCACGCAAAAGCACTGGCCCTGGCCTTTGAGTATTGCCATAAGCGCCGGCAGCCGGTTAAGGGAAAGCATCTGGTTTTTACCACGTTCAACCCGGGGCTTAGCCACAGAGGTACGATGGATGACGCGATGGCATTCTGTCGTTTCAAAAGCGGCTTTGGCTCGCTTTGCCAGGCTGGCCAGGTAACACTGTATGCGCCATCACACGAGTATGCGGTGAAGTACCAGCAGTTACTGGCGCTACAGGCACCTTTGCCGATTCACCCGGTATTCTTTGATCGAGTGATGGACGCGCCGCCGTTGCTGGGTGGCGAGCGTGTGGACATTCTTTACCTGGGTGATGCCAAGACCGAAAAAGGTTTCCGGCGCCTGCCAGACCTGGTGAGAACCAGGTTGCAGGAAAAGCCACAAAAACATTTCATCATCCAGTATTCATCCAATGGCGAAGAGGCGCTGTTGCCTTTTGAAGCTGAACTTGAGGCTTTGGCAACGCTGGAAGCGCGTTTAACCGTTCATCGGGGTTTTTTGAGCCATGACAGGCTCGAAGCCCTGTTGCGGGCCGCCGAGGGGGTGACGCTGGATTACGATCCACAGTATTATGCTGAGAAGTCCTCTGGGGTACTTTGGCTGGCCATGGCGCGCAACATTAATGTGTTGGTGCCGCCAGGAACCTGGTTACGCCGAGAGGCTTCCCGGCTGTCAATTTTTGCAGAAGGCGGTGAGTGGAATGAGCCACGCGACTTCGAGCAAATCAACCAGTACCGAAAACAGGTATTTTGTCCATTTGATAAATGGCTCAGCAAAGTAATGGCAGGAGAAGAGTAG
>CAYGNA010000432.1:0-3801 GCA_964351065.1 uncultured Pseudomonadales bacterium | reverse complement strand
TCAGGAAGTGCGCTGGTGTCCGGGATGCGGTGACTATGCCATTCTGAAGACTGTCCAGAAGCTGATGCCAACATTGGGCGTCCCCAAAGAAAACATCGTGTTTATCTCTGGCATCGGCTGTTCGTCGCGCTTTCCCTATTACATGGAGACCTATGGATTTCACACCATCCATGGTCGCGCTCCGGCAATTGCTACTGGCGTGAAGTTGGCAAATCCCGAGCTTGACGTTTGGGTGATCACCGGGGATGGCGATGGCCTGTCGATTGGCGGGAACCACATGATCCACGTGCTACGTAGAAACGTCGACCTCAATATCCTGCTGTTTAACAACGAAATTTACGGCCTGACCAAAGGCCAGTATTCACCAACCTCGCAGCCTGGTACGCGTTCGCCATCAACACCAGACGGGTCTGTCGATAACCCATTATCGCCAATTCAGTTTGCCCTGGGTTCAGGGGCCCGGTTTGTTGCCCGATCAATCGACACTGAAATGAAACACCTGACGGAAGTGCTTATCCGAGCCCATGATAATCGCGGTGCTTCTTTTGTTGAGATCTACCAGAACTGTCCGGTATACAACGACGGCATCTTTGAGCATGTCAAAGACAAGAAAACAGCAGACGATACGCGCCTCATACTCGCCAATGGCGAACCCATGCTCTTCGGCAAGGAACGCAACAAGGGTATTCGGCTAAACACGCGTGACCTCAAACTTGAAGTTGTGGTCATTGGCGAGGATGGGGTAACTGAAGCGGATATCATCGTGCATGACGAGACCAATAAGGTTTTGGCCCAGATGCTCGCTGATATTCATGCACCAGATTTCCCGGAGCCACTTGGCGTCATCTACTGCGCACCGACACATGCCTACGTTGAGGACGTGTATGACCAACGCATTGCCGTACGTCAGAAAGTGGGTGAGGCCGATATGAATGCACTTCTGCGCAGTGGCCAGACCTGGACAGTTGAATAGAAGAGCACAACGATAGAGCGACAAAGGGAGGCGGATTGCCTCCCTTTTTTTGCCTGCAGCTTGGTAAACGGATGAGCGCTATGCTTGTTTTGTCCTCAGGCAACGTAGCCATACAAGAGCGAAGCTGGTAACTTCTTGCCTGTTTCAATTTCATGAGCACCTGTAAATGGCTCTCCCAAAAGTAGGAAATCTCGCGCCAAAGTTCACTTTGAAGAATCAGGATGGCATTGATGTCAGCCTGCAAGATTTTGCCGGGCAAAATCATGTAGTTCTGTATTTCTATCCGAAAGCAATGACACCTGGCTGTACGACACAGGCCTGTGGCCTGCGGGACAACAAGACCAAACTGACCCGGCAGAATGCCGTGGTGTTTGGCGTAAGCCCCGACCCTGTTGCACGGTTGGGAAAATTCCGCGAGAAAGAAAAGCTGAACTTTGATCTTCTGTCAGACGAGGATCACCAGCTTGCAGAGAAGTATGGTGTCTGGGGACTCAAGAAATTTATGGGCCGCGAGTATATGGGTATCAATCGCATGACCTTCATTATTGGCATGGATGGCAGACTCAAACACGTCATGGAAAAGGTAAACACCAAAACACATCACGATGATGTACTCGAAATATTGAAGACACTGGATTAGCAGACGGCTGGCCCATGTGCCTGAACCATGTGCCTGAACCATGTGCCAAAGCCAAGGCAAAGCCAAGGCAACGTCAACAAGCCCAGCCTGACCGGACTATGCATACAAAAAATCGCAAACACACACAAACGCTACCGCCAACAAGAGTACAGAGGGAATATAGATGACTGATTTTCGGGCTCAGGAAAATACTGGCACCATACCGGTTCAGGAGCGTCACCAGTTTGATGTCGATGCGCTGCAGAAGTATATGGAAGCCAATGTCGAAGGCTTTGGTGGCACGCTGATGGTCGAGGAGTTTGCCGGTGGCCAGTCGAATCCGACATACCTGTTAACCGCGGGCGAACAGCAGTACGTGATGCGCCGCAAGCCACCTGGACAGTTGCTCAAGTCTGCCCATGCAGTGGATCGAGAGTACAAGGTGCTCTCCGCTCTGCAGAATACTGACGTGCCAACAGCAAAAACCTATGCGATGTGTGAGGATGAGTCCATCATCGGCACCATTTTTTACATCATGGAATACCTGCAGGGACGGGTTATCTGGGATAGCACCGCCGGCCCTTACACGCCGACAGAACGCGGTGAGATATGGGATGCTGCCAATGTTGCCGTGGCAAAACTTCACATGGTTGATTTTAATAAAGTGGGTCTCGCTGATTATGGCAAACACAGTGAGTACATAGCGCGCCAGATAACCCGCTGGTCCGGGCAATACGAGTACACCAAAACAGTTGATAACCCCTATATGGACAACCTGATTGAGTACCTGCCCAGGAACATCCCTGCGGACGACAGCTGTACCATTGTCCACGGAGACCTGCAGATTGCCAACATGATGATGCACAGGGACAAAAACGAGGTCATCGGCATCCTGGACTGGGAGCTTTCCACATTGGGGAGCCCGCTGTCGGATTTTGCCTATCTGTGCCGCCCCTATCGGGATGCACTTCGCAACGCGGACCTGAAAGCGCTGGGCATTCCTTCCGAGGAAGAATACGTGGAAGCCTACTGCCGACGAACCGGTCGCAATGGCATCGACAACTGGGACTACTACATCGCATTCAACATGTTCAGGTTGGCAGGTATTCTGCAGGGGATTGCGCGTCGGGTGCTGGATGGAACGGCTGCCAGCAAACACGCGGAAGCCGCGGGTGCGGGTGCATTGAATATGGCAAAGCTCGCCTGGGCGCAAATTGATAGCAGCGTCCGACTGGACGAGGAGTAGAACATGCTTGTTTTGGCGACAACGGAACGTGAGTATCCCTGGGGCACGTTACGCTCCACGAATGCCAGCAAGGTGAAGGTTATTCTTGAAGAAAAGGAACTGGAATACCGGGTTGACCGCCTTCGTCCGGGCGATCTCTGGAAGAAACCGGCGGAGTTGCTTGAAAAACACCCGCTCGGCAAAGTGCCCTATCTCGTGACTGAACATGAAGGGGTGATATTCGATTCAACTGTCATCAATGAATACCTCGAAGACCGGTATCCCCACAATGCACTCAAGCCTAACGACGCGCTTGGTCTTGCTCGAATGCGTATGCTGGAGAACATGGGCGACGAGGCTTTTCTGGTCGGCGATCTGCCGAAAATCTGGATGCCGTACTGGTCTGCCCCGGAAGATCGAAATGCAGATGCCATGGAAGCTGGCAGATCCGCTCTGCGCAGCCGCGGGTTACCCTATCTGGAACGTGCACTTGAGGGAAGTGAGTACCTGTGTGGTGATTTTTCCCTGGCAGATGCACCCTACATGGCTGTTGCGATGGTGCTGCAGGTTGATGGCATGGATCTGGCGGAATTTCCGAGGGTCGCGGCTTATCTTGAACGCCTGCGGGCGCGTCCTTCCTATCGTGCCATCAACCCGAAAACTTCACTCGAGGACTCGGCTGGGCACGAGGCCTAACCTGGTCACCTGTCATTTAGCCGTTGGACAGAAAGCCTTTAACCGTTGGACAGAAAGCTCTTAGCTGTGGACAGGAAGCCTTTAGCTGTTGGACAGGAAGTCTTCGACGGTCTTGTTAAACGCATCCGGTGTCTCAAAGTAGCTGCTGTGTCCTGCATCGCCCAGATTGACGAAGCCGGCGCCAGGCAGCGTGGCCGCCAGCGCCTCTATGTAACTGGCGGGAAACAGGACGTCTTTGTCAGCGCTGATAAATAGTGTGGGAATCTGATACTCAGTCAGCGTACTGGT